>CAZFIF010000029.1:0-19870 GCA_964519065.1 uncultured Rikenella sp. | reverse complement strand
GCCTCATTACGGACGTGAAGTTTGACAAGAATTCAAAGTTCGATGAGAATGCAGGGTTTGAGCTGGTCAGTTATGTGAAATCGGAGATCCCTGACCTGCCAACCATCATCCAGTCGTCCGACCGGAGCAATGAGAAGATGGCCAGGGAGCTGAACTGCGTCTTCATTCACAAGAATTCCGATACACTTGCCCAGGATATACGGAACTTCATCAGCTACAACCTGGGGTTCGGGGATTTCATATACCAGGATGAGTCAGGGCGTACCATAGGTACTGCCAGGAATATGAATGAGTTTGAGGAGCAGCTGCAGTATATCCCGACGGAAACCCTTCTCTATCATGCACGCAGAAATCACTTTTCCCTATGGCTCACCGCCCGGGGGGAGATACAGCTGGCGAGGGAGATAGCCCCGAAAAAGACCAGTGACTTTAAAGACCCGGAGTCGTTGCGCGATTACCTGGTAAAGATTGTCAAGCAGCTCAAGTACGAAAAGAACAAGGGCAAGATCGTCGAGTTCGATGAGACCTTGATACTTGAGGAGAGCAATATCATCCAGCTCTCTCCCGGTGCACTCGGGGGCAAGGGGCGCGGACTGGCCTTTGTTCATACACTGATATACAACTTTGATATTGCCAATTATGTTCCGGGTATAAACATCAAGGCGCCCAGGACTTTTATTATAGGCACGAACGAATTCGAGGATTTTCTCGACAACAACAAGCTGCGGAACAAAATATTCTCCGAGACCAATTACGATATCATTAAGAAGCTGTTCGTTGAGGGGAAGCTGTCGCAGCAACTTGAGAAAAAGCTGCAGGTCATCCTGGAGAAGATAACCAAACCATTGGCTGTCAGATCTTCAGGACTATTCGAGGACTCGCTGATGCAGCCTTTTGCCGGCATTTTTGAGACCTACCTGCTGCCTAACAGCAATGCCGATGTCAAAGTCAGGCTGAAGCAACTGACCGATGCCATCAAGCTTGTATATGCCTCCATATATTCGGAGACGGCAAGGGGTTATATCAGCGCCATCAACTACAAGATCGAGGAGGAGAAGATGGCGGTGATAATACAGGAGGTGGTGGGAGAGCAGTATGAAAATGTATATTATCCGCATATAAGCGGTGTGAGCCAGTCGTATAACTATTACCCCTACGGCTACATGCAGCCTGAAGATGGCTTTGCCGTTCTGGCTGTAGGGCTGGGCACCTATGTGGTGGAGGGGGAGAAGGCATTCCGTTTTTCACCGAAATACCCCAACCTGGAGAACAACACTCCGAAGGATCAGTACCTTAATTCGCAGGTTGAATTTTTTGCCGTCGATCTCGACAAGAAGCAATTCAACCTGCTTGAGGGCGATACCGTAGGGCTGGCGCGGCTGAGCATCGAGGATGCAGAGCGGCAGGGGACGATAAAGCACTGCGCCTCTGTCTATTCAGCTGAAGCAAAGACGATCTATCCCGGTATTGACAAAGCCGGCCCCAGGGTCATCAATTTTGCGGACATCCTGAAGTATGACTACGTACCACTGGCCAAATCGCTCGTTGAGATCCTCGATATTGTCAAGGAGGCACTGGGGACTCCGGTGGAGATCGAGTTTGCCGTTGACCTGACCAGGGACAGTGATTACAGGGCCTCCTTCTACCTGCTTCAGATCAAGCCCATCATAGGGGCGGCGATCGATTATGAGGTCAACATGGAAGAGATAGACAAATCGCATATCATGCTTTATACTGAGAAGAGTATGGGCAACGGGATGATAAGTAATATCCGTGATGTGATCTATGTTGACAAGGATACTTTTGACAAGTCCAAAACAGTGGAGATTGCCGGAGAGATAGACGCCTTCAATGCTGAGATGATAAAATCCGACAGGCAGTACATCCTTCTCGGTCCGGGACGGTGGGGTACCCGTGACAGGTGGATAGGCATACCTGTCACCTGGCCTCAGATATGCAATGCAAAGGTGATCATTGAAACCAGTCTTGAGGACTTTCCGCTGGATGCCTCGTCAGGATCTCACTTCTTCCACAATGTGACCTCGATGAATGTCGGGTATTTCTCTGTTCAGCACAATCAGAAGAACTCCCTGCTTAACTGGGAGATCCTTGGCGAACAGAAGTTGATAAAGCAGAGGAAATATGTGAGACACATTCAGTTCAAAAACAGCCTTACGGTGAAGATGGACGGCAAGAAAAGGATTTCAGTCATCACCTGGGAATAAAGCAATGTGCGATTTCAGATTTTCGATTGTCGATTTATCCGAAATCGCAAATCCCTACAGTTCTTTCTGATAGATTCGGAATTTTTTGACCACTTTGAGACCGATGCGTTCGTATTCGCCTCTCATCTTGAGGTTATCCTCGAGGACGAGATGGCTGTCGATTGTCTCCATTCTGCTGTTAATGGCATCCTGAAGGATCTTGACCCCCATCATTACATCAATGCCTTTTCCCCGGTATTCCTTTTTCACCCCGCCGAGCATCATTATCAGTTTTCTTGACCGCTTTGATTCCCTGAGTACCCTGAAAATGCCAAAAGGAAGGAGTCGCCCGCGGCAGGATTTTATCCCCTTGCTAAGGTCAGGCATGCCTATGGCAAATCCGATCAGCTGATCGTCTTTTTCAACGACCTTGATAAATTTCGGATCAAGGATTGGGAGATAGCGGGCGGCAAAGTCGGTCTTTTCCTTATCAGTCAGGGGCACAAAACCATATATCTCGGCAAAAGTTTCGTTCATCAGCTCGAGAACACGGATAATGTAAGGCTTCAGTTTCTTCTTGCTCGGGAATTCGGTGATCTTGAATTCTCCGGTCCTTCTGATACGTTCAAGCACCCTTTCGTACACCTCCGGGAAGACCCTCGGCAACTCTCCCAGGTAGTTGACAAGGTCCACCTTTTTGGTGTAGCCCTCGTTCTCCATGAGGGGCACCATGTAGGGTGAATTGTTGGCGGCGGTGATGAACTGTGGATATTCAAATCCTTCTATCTGAAAGCCCTGCGGGTCCTTGTCGGAAAAACCAAGGGGCCCGACAATTTTATTCATTCCGTTCCGGCGGATCCACTCCTCGATATGACTTATGAGGGCATGGAACACCTCCTTGTCGTCATAGCATTCCATGAAGCAGAATCTGCCGTGGTTTTCATTATTGATCTGATTATATCTCTTATTAATCAGGCCCATTATGCGTCCAACCGGCTTGCCGTCCCTGTAGGCCAGCAGCATCAGGGCGTCAGCGTAGGTGAATGATTTATTCTTCTTGCGGTCGAAGAGCTCCCATTCATCCATGTAAATCGGTGGCAGCCATTCAGGTTCATCCCGGTGAACCTTTTCAGGCAGATAGATGAATTCCCGGAGCTCTTTCCGGGTAATCACCTCTTTGATAGTTATCTCTCCCATGTCAGTCAGGTTGTAATATAAGGTTCTGAGCTGATTAAAGCTCTTGCTTCTCTTTTTTGTCAATGTCATCAGCCACCCGGAGCAATTTCCTGGTATCGATGACATTGAAAACAAAGAGTGCAACAACAACAACACCTGCAGTATAGAGAAGTGAACCCGGGAGGAAGACCTCTGCCACCATAATGATACCGATGATGATTCTTACCTCTGTCGGGCCCATCAGTCCGGAGTCGATCGAATACTTGCCGGTGATCTTGTACCTGATGAGGGCAATGATCATCTCCCATCCGTACATTACAACAAAGCCGTATCCGAAAAGCTCCCAGACACCTTCGGCATAAAAGATATAACCGAATCCAATAATGAAGATACTGATCCAGTCAATGGTAATATCAAGTGCAAAGCCGTAGAGTTTCCTGGGCTTTTTCCGATAGTAAGCCAGCCGTCCGTCAAGTGAATCCCCGAACCAGCTGATCATAAAGCCGAGGAGTCCCAGCAGGAGATAATTTCTGCTATAGTAAGATGCCAGGATAAAGCTGCCAGCTACGATCATGTTTCCGAAGAAGCCGATGGCAGTCAGGAGATTGGAGCTGACGAATGAAGGGATGCGCTGAACAAGCCATGAGATGGCAACCTGTTCCTGTTTTTTGAGAAGGTTTGTTCTTACCCTGTCACTGAAGACAGATTTGATCATGCCGCTGTTAAGCAGTGTTTTCAACGATTTTCTGCTGGAGTTTTCCTCAGACATCACTACCGCTTTAGAGTGCCATAAGATTAAGCATTTTTCCCGGTATAAATGATGCCGGCAGGGGCATTTCATATACCTTTTTCCGAAGAAAATATCCAAATGATACATTATCAGTAAATTGCTGCTGCTCCTCAACTGAAATGAGGTTGCCTATCCCTATACGTGGCTGCTCCCCCTGTTTGTTAAAAACCTCGGAAGGTAACCTGAGGGTACGGATCCTCCAGTTTATGAGGCCCAGGAGGTAGAAAAAAGCAGAGTTACCGTCGAAGAAACGAACCGGTAGTATGGGTACTTTTACGGACCGTATCACGTGGAGTATACTCTCCTGCCACCGTCTGTCCCTGACACGCATATCTCTGAGGCTGAAGTCGGAGACGGCTCCGGAGGGGAAGAAGCCTACGGGATGTCCGTCATTCAGGTGTAGGAGAGTCTCCCGTACCCCCCTGAGGCTGGCAGCTTTAACACTCGTCTTTTTGTTGCCTGTGGGTGTCACTGAAATAAAGTTATCGTTGAGAGTTTCTATCCTTGACAGCATTTTGTTGACCATAAACCTGTAATCAGGCCGCAGCCGTGCAAACAGGTCGATAGTCATAATACCATCCAGGCCACCGTAAGGGTGATTCGAAACGGTGATGAAAGCTCCGTCAGGCAGTTTTTTGAGTCGCTCAGCATTGCCTACCACATAGCTGACGCCGATGTCATCAAGAAGCCGGGAGGTAAATTCGGCACCGGTGTAGGCGCCAGAGTGATCATACACCCAATTGACCTTGTCAATCGCCAGCAGCCGAATGATGAATTCAGCGAGGCGTTGTCCCCTCTTACCCCTGAAGAGTAAGGAGAGGGCTTCGAACTCTTTTGGGTCAACTACCTTCATGGCGGAGTATACAAAAATAACAATAATCTGAATGCAGTGCGAGCAGGCAGCATCTGATGACGCTGGCCTGAAGATATCGAGAGCAGGCAGCATCTGATCACCATAGTCTGAAGGTATCCCGTGCCGGCAGCATCTGATAAGATTACCCTGAAGGCAGCCTGTGCAACCAGCATCTTTGTGACTATTGTTGATTATGTATGGAATACAGGATACTGTCGCGGGATACCGTCTCCCTGCTCTGGCAAAGGGTAATTTAATTAATGTATATTTGAATTCAGAACAGCCTGTCGGCTGACAGCCGCTCATAAAGAGTTAAAAAACAATTATTAGTTAATATGAAACGCAGACATCTCATTACAGTAATTATGGCAATTGCAGCATTCATAAGCCAGACAGGCTGCACTACAACTCCCACTGATCTCACCGTCAACAGCATCATACCAAAGCCCGTTTCCGTAGAGGCTGCAGGGGGAACATTCAAGCTGACCTGGCATTCAGACATATACGTTCAGGATGGGTCGGAGGAGATGATCCGGCTGGCCGATTACCTCGCTGCCAGACTCAATCCTGCTACAGGGCTGGGTATGGAGGTAATCTCTTCAGGAGCCAGGCCCGGCCGTGGAGACATTTTGCTTTCTCTTGCCGACTGCGGAGAAGAGCTGGGCGATGAGGGTTATGAACTGAATATTTCCGAAAAAGGACTTTCCGTGAAAGCCAACAAGCCGGCAGGCATCTTTTACGGTATCCAGACCCTCAGGCAGCTGCTGCCCGCAAAGATAGAGGCGGCGACGGCACAGGAGGGCCCGTGGGAGATTGCCACGGGCACGATCCGTGATTACCCACTCTATCCCTATCGAGGGGCAATGCGCGATGTGGCCCGTCATTTCTTCAGTGCGGAGGAGATCAAGATCTTCATCGACCAGATGGCAGCCTACAAGATGAACGTCCTGCATCTTCATCTTACCGACGACCAGGGATGGAGGATCGAGATAAAATCGTGGCCCAACCTTACGGAACATGGAGCCAAAACGGAAGTCGGAGGAGGTGAGGGTGGATTTTATACCCAGGAGCAGTATGCAGATATTGTCAGGTATGCACTGGAGAGGTTTGTGACCATAATTCCCGAGATAGACATGCCGGGGCATACCAATGCCGCACTGGCGTCCTATCCCTGTTTTAATATCGACGGGAAGGCCACGGAGCTCTACACAGGGATAAATGTAGGCTTCAGCACCCTCAACACGAGGTCTGACCTAACTTACAAATTCGTTGATGATGTCATACGTGAACTGGCTGCCCTGACACCCGGCCCCTTCATTCATATCGGCGGGGATGAATCTCATGTAACCAAACTCAATGACTACGTATATTTTGTCGACAGGGTACAGGATATCGTGATATCTCACGGGAAACGTATTCTTGGATGGGATGAGATCGCCCATGCCACGCTCAAACCCAATTCAGTTGTACAGTACTGGGCCAGGGCTGAAAATGCCGTCAAGGGTATTGAGCAGGGAGCACAGGTACTTATGTCTCCTTCGAAATATGCCTATATTGATATGCAATATGATTCTACGAGCATTTACGGTCTGCACTGGGCCGGGTTTATCGAGGTCGACCACGGATACAGCTGGGATCCGGCCACCCTGGTTCCTGAGATAAAAAAGGAGAATATCATAGGGATTGAAGCACCGCTATGGGCTGAAACTGTTTCTGACCGTGCCGAGGCGGAATATTTGCTCTTCCCGAGGCTATTAGGCTATGCCGAGATTGGCTGGACCCCTTCGGAGATGCGCAGCTGGGACGAATACAAAGTCCGGCTGGCAGATCATGGCGAACGGATGAAAGTAATGGATATCAGTTTCTTCCCTTCCCGAAAGGTGGAATGGAAGCAGCAGGAACAGGAACAGTAAAGTAGGAGTAAGGTGAGAAACCCTGTCCCGCCACTTATATGAAATACATGTAAAAAAAATAGCACTATGAGGAACCTGGCAATTCTAACAGCCATTTTGTTGCTGGCTTCATGTACCGGCAACAACAGCGCGGACAAATCATCAGCGGCGGTCAATGCCGGTGATGCATTCTCTGTGGAGGGCAAACAGGTTGTTGTTTACACAACAGCCGAGGGCACTGACTACAGGCTGTCAGCAACTGATACGCTGGTTTTCAGCGACTTTGACCAGCCGCTGGAGACACAGCCCTCGCTCTTTATCGATCCGGAGCGGAGATTCCAGGTTTTCCTGGGCATCGGTGGTGCCTTTACCGATGCTTCAGCTGAAACCTGGGCAAAGTTACCCGGGGAGGTGCAGAGTGAATTGATGAAGGCATATTTTGACCCGGCATCTGGCATAGGTTACAGCTTCGGCCGCACCAACATGAACAGCTGTGATTTCTCAAGTGACATGTACACCTATGTTGAGGAGGGTGACAGGGAGCTAAAGACCTTCAGCATAGCACACGACGAGAAGTACAAGATACCTTTCATAAAAAGAGCCATGGAGACGGCCGCGGTAAAATTTCCGCTGTTTGTGAGTCCCTGGAGCCCTCCGGCCTGGATGAAAGACAATAACGACATGCTTTACGGAGGCAAGTTGCTGCCGGAATTTTTCCAGTCCTGGGCCGATTATTATGTCAGATACATTAATGCCCTTGAGCAGGCCGGCGTTCCGGTGTGGGGCCTGTCAGTGCAGAATGAGCCTATGGCCCGTCAGACCTGGGAGAGCTGCATATATACGGCAGCGGAGGAGAGGGATTTTATCAAGAATTACCTGGGCCCTACACTACACAGCAACAACCTCGCCGACAAAAAGCTCATTGCCTGGGATCACAACCGTGACCTGATATATCACAGGGCCTCGGGGATACTTGGCGACGCCGAAGCAGCAAAGTATGTGTGGGGGATAGGATTCCACTGGTACGAGGTCTGGACCGGCGGCAGGCAGTATGCTAATGTGAAGAGAGTGGCTGAGGCTTTTCCTGAGACAAACCTGTTGCTAACTGAAGCCTGCAACTACCCTTTCAGCTGGGAGACATTCGACCAGTGGAGGTGGGGTGAGATATACGGTGAGAATATGATTCACGATTTCAACAACGGAGCCGTGGCCTGGACTGACTGGAACATCCTTCTTGACGAGACCGGAGGTCCGAACCATGTCGGTAATTTCTGTTTTGCACCCGTTCATGCAAGGGTCAGTGAGGGGACACTGCACTACATGAATTCCTTTTACTATATCGGTCATTTTTCCAGGTTCATCAAGCCAGGGGCAAACAGGATAATCTCTTCATCGAGCCGGGCCCAGCTGTTGACAACGGCCTTCCTGAACACGGACGGTACGATTGCAGTAGTGGTAATGAATCCTACAACCGAGGAGATCAGCTACAGGCTTTATTCAGGACAAAAGGCAGCTGTTGCTGTCAGTCTGCCACATTCAATATGCACACTGGTGATAAGGGATATCTGACTGCCGGATTTCCGGAGTATCAGTTCGATCACCCTACCACCCAGAAAAATCGACCATGGAAAAGCAGAGAAAGTGGATTTTTATTGTCAACCCGGTAGCCGGGAATGGCTTTGCCCTTACACTGGTAGATCAGATAAGGCAGCTGATAGCCATACACAGGCTCGATGCAGAGGTAGTCATCACTGAACGAAAAGGTCATGCCACCGAACTGTCGGAGCATTATGCCGACATCGGGTATAACTGCATAGTGGGCGTTGGCGGCGACGGCACCATGAATGAAATTGCCGCACCGCTTATACATAGAAAGGATATAGTTGTCGGGCTGATCGGCGGCGGGACGGGTAATGATTTCATACAGATAACTGGATTTCCTGACCGGTTTTCTGAGAAAGAGTGGGAGATGTTTTTCCGGGCCAATGTGATGCCCATGGATGTTGGCGTATGCAACGGAAAGATCATCCTGAACGGAATGGGGCTGGGCTTTGATGCCCAGGTTGCCTCGGAAAACTATACTGAGACAGGGGAGGTTAAACCCGGTGGCAAGGGGAAGTATGTCTGGCATATTGTCAAGACGCTTTTCTTCTATAAGGAGAAGCGCATGAAGATGTTATGCAACGGATCGACCTATGAGACGGACTGCTTCATGAACACGGTGGCTAACGGAAGGAGGTTTGCAGGCTCTTTTTACCTGACCCCCAGGGCCATGGCCAATGATTCCTTGCTTGATGTCTGTGCGATAAAAAAGCTGACACTGTTCCAGAGGCTCAGGATACTGCTGATGGTGCCGTCCGGAACTCATGTCAATGATCCGAGGGTAGAGTACTACCAGACTGACAAGCTCTCGCTTGAGTTTCCGTCCAGGATGCCCTACCACGTTGACGGGGAGCTCTACTTTGATCAGCACTTTGAGGTGGGCATTCTGCCCGGGGCCCTTAATATCATCTATAATCCGGAAGGAAAGCACTTCTTTAAGGTGCCGGTGGAGGAGAATGTTTCAGATGACGCAGCTGATGTTCTCAGAGGGTAAGGAGCGGGACGTCTTGATGTGAAACGACAACCGTTCCCCGGGTGTGGATGAAAAGATTATGCCAATAGGTCCAACGGATATTTCCGGCAGCCTGGCGATCAGGAGCTTAAAGAGCTGTCAGCCAGCCGAGGAGTGCTACTCCTGCTCCTCCGGCAATAAGGCTGTCAAACCTGTCAAGGAATCCCCCGTGGCCGGGGATGAGTCGGGAGAAGTCCTTCACGTTGTATCTTCTTTTGTAGGCTGACTTGGCCGTATCACCAGCAAAGGCGAAGACCACCACCACGGCGGCAACCATAATGGCTTTCAGGGCTTCTGCCTGAATGAGGTGTCGGAAGACCAGTGCACTCAGCAGCGCCACGGTTGCACCTCCGATAAATCCTTCCACCGTCTTGTTGGGACTTATTTTCGGGAAAATTTTCCGTCTGCCGATCATCTGGCCTGTCACCTGGCTGAAGCCATCAAAGATGCAGAGTATGAGAAAAGCATAGAGGATCATACCTTGTTCCATTCTGCTGAAAAAGAAGAATCCTGCTGAGAGGGCCGCAAGAATGAACATAGAGGAGAAGAAGAAGATCTTATGGCAGTACCCGGATTCATGAAACAGTTTAGCCAGCTCAAGAAATCCCGCAATTATAATTACCAGCACTATGTAGCGGAACAATATTAACTTGAAGGCGATGCTGAAATAGAGTAAGCTGGTGATTATGAAATAGGTGAAGTGTTTTATCCAGCTCCTGCGTGCCACTTCCGGTTCTTTGTTCCTGTTGATGAACCAGATTCCTGCTGTGCCAAGCACGAAGTATACCAGGATAACCATATAAACCTTCCAGTACATTTTGATCAGCTATTGAGGGTTTTGTCCGTTCATCAACGCAATATTATGAGAATACCAAAAATGATCATCCCTATTGCGTACCAGGTGCGTATCGGTCCTTCAACCCCGTCGAGCTTAATACCGTGAAGGAGCCTGGGCCCCAGGAGTGATCCGATTATTGTGCCGGCTGTCAGAAAATAAACCTGTGTCAGGTCAATTTCACCTACCAGGAAGTGTGCTCCGAGGGCAGAAGCAGTGTTAACCATCACAACCATCAGCGAGGTACCTATCACCATTTTTACCGGCACTCTCATTGCAAACAATCCGGCCTGGACGGGTGTTGCCCCGCTTGTCCCAAAAGTGGCGGTAATTATTCCGGCAACAAAACCGAAGAATGTTCCCGTTGCGGCTTTGCCAAGCCTCGAGCTTTCAGGTCTGACAATGCCGTTGGCCTTGTCTCTTTTACTTCGCCATGTGCTGATTATCATCTGCAATGCTATCAGGATGAGGTATACACCCCAGCTGACCTGCAACTGTTGCGGAGTTATCAGGCTGGTAATGCTTGCCCCTGAAAGAGCTCCGAGGACCCCGGCGGTTGCAAAAATAAGCCCGGTACGTACTTTGATGTTACCGTTACGGTAGTGGCCCACAGATCCGATTATGCATATGGGCAGTGTGGCAGCAAGAGAGGTTGCGAGTGCAATGTTGGCCGGGACTCCAAAAATCAGGATAAGGAGAGGCATAAAGAAAAAGCCGCCGCCTCCGCCGATAAAAGTTCCTATCAGTCCGACTCCAAAGCCGATCAGTGGATACCAGAGATAGCTGTTTTCAAAAGCGGAGTGAAAAATCATTTTCTATCTTCTTTTTGCCTTTCCTTAAGCACCCAGTATAATCCCCTGACGTTTGACCGCATCTCCGGTATAATCATCTGTATTGCAATATGTTCCAATGCTCCTATTATTCCCCATGCAATAACCAGGAAATAGAACGGGGTCCAGAATCCGAGGGTGAAAACGCAAACAAAAAAGGCTCCCTGTACATAACCGCCAATCTTTGTCCAGTAGAGGTGAAAGCTGGGAAACTTTCTGAATTTTATGAGTGACACGATAACCGTTAGCACCAGCATTGCAATAAAAATGAAAAAACTAACAAAATGAGGTTGCAGCTCTTTCATTTTGAAAACAAGCAAACCGGCAAATGCCAGCAGATAAGTCAGATTATCTGCAAACGAATCGAGTTTTGCACCTATTTCGGTTTGCATGTTAAACCTACGGGCTATAAAACCGTCAAGAATATCCGTCAGAAGGTTTATTATCAGGAAGATGGCAAAGAGCTTTTCATTGCCTGTGATAATAAAATAGAGGATTAAAGGGAATACCAATAGCCGATAGGAACTTATCAGGTTCGGAACGGTAAAGAAGTTTTCCCTTTGCATCAGATTCTTATTCGATTGAAACCTGGAGCACCCAGGTGCCGAAGTAATTATTCTGATAACGACGGTACAAATATGGACAAAAATCTGAACGGGCTCCACTGGATGCCGGGAAATTGAGTAATTTTATTGCATCACCGGGTTTTGGTGATACAACCATTTAAGTCGGAATAACCATGATTCTCATGAAACTTGCGTTAGCACCAACTCACAAAAGGAAATGTTTATTCTGCTACATGCAAGTTCCATTCGACCAGGGAAATAGTAATTAACAACCGAATGAAAAAACTGGCATTTCTGATATTAACGGTTCTGATAGCCTCCTGCACTGCTCTGAGAAAAAAATCTGCTGCGTCTGATGACGGAGAACTGGTGATAACCCGAAAGTATGTAGGAGAGTTTGTTGATCACCGCCAGACCGGCCCGGAGAACTATGACGGTCCGAATCTAATCTGGGTCAAGACTACGATGGAGTATCTGTACGGCAAGATCTCCGCCTACGGCAGGAGATGCGACTTTGTGCCGGGAGAAAGGCTCTACCTGCGCAGGGTCTATTACAGTCCGGGCATAGTCTCCGGCTATTGGGTTTACTACATTGAGAATGATGTGGGGATCACCTACAGGGCAACAGATATACAGCATGACAGGGCGGTATACATCATGACCTGGTTTGAATAGAATCAATGACAAGCAGCAATTCAGCAAGGAGAATGAAATAAATTAAAATTCTGATCTTTGAAACCGATGTTCGGAGACGCATCAAAGGTCGGGCTGCCTGTAAAATATGAAGAACATAATTGTAACAACATTTCAGAAATTCGACCGGACACAGAGTCTCGGCGGAATTCTTCTTTTCGGAGCCACGATACTGGCACTTATACTGGCCAATACGCCAATAAGTAATTATTATGACAGTCTCAGGGAGACTATTGTTGGCATTGAGGCCGGAAGCTTCAGCCTTCAGAAGCCCTTGATACTTTGGGTAAATGATGGACTGATGGCCATCTTCTTCTTCATGATCGGGCTTGAGATCAAGCGTGAGCTGATGATAGGTGAGATCAATTCACCCGCAAAGGCGGCCCTTCCTCTTGTCGCCGCTGTCGGAGGCATGGTGATTCCGATTGTATTCTATCTTTTCCTGAACAAGAATCCACTGGCGTCACACGGATGGGGAATACCCATGGCGACCGACATTGCCTTTTCCCTGGCAATACTGAAACTGCTTGGCAACAGGGTGCCAACAGGGCTCAAGGTCTTCCTTGCAGCCTTCGCCATTATCGATGACATAGGGGCGGTCATAATAATAGCACTTTTTTACAGTTCGTCAATTGAATGGATGATGCTGCTCTGGGCCGCCATTCCGATGGCCATCCTGGTGGTCCTTAACCTGTTTAACATTTTTCCGAAATATTTTCATCTACTCTGTGGAATTGTAATCTGGTACCTCTTCCTCAAGTCGGGCATTCACCCAACCATCGCCGGCGTGCTGCTGGCCTTTACGATTCCGTTGAGAAGAAAGACGGATGTCGGGACTTTTACAGGGAAGCTTTGTGAGATAGCTGACGGGATCAGGGAGACAGATCTGGCTCATTCTCCACTGCTGACCACTGCGCAGATGGAACAGATTGATGATATTGAGGAGTGGGCCTCCAGAGTGCAGTCTCCCCTGCAGCAGACCGAGCATCAGCTTCAAAGCTGGGTGGCATACTTGATAATGCCCCTTTTTGCCTTCTTCAATGCCGGAGTGTCCTTTAGTGCCGGGATGCAGCCTGACATCGCCCTGATAACGAGCCTTGGGCTGAGCCTCTTCCTTGGAAAGACTATAGGGGTGACACTCTTTTCATATGCAGGTATCAAAATGAAATTTGCAAACCTCCCTCTTGGAGTAACGATGGGGCAAATAATCGGAACAGCCATGCTGGCCGGAGTGGGTTTTACCATGTCGATGTTTATTGCCAACCTTGCCTTCGCCGACGCTCCAATGATAATGGATTCGGCCAGGTTGGGTATCCTCGCGGGCTCTATGGTATCTGGTCTTTCAGGATACCTGATGCTGAGGTACTGTCGCAGGGGTAACGACCAGACAATTGAAGGGTGAAGGATCTACGTGACAGAGGAAGGGATCTCTACTTCATTGCCCTGATCCCGCACACCGGGTTAAGGGAAGAGATCAGGGAGATAAAAGAGAGGATGAGGGATGAGTACGACGCCGGCCATGCCCTTAAGTCACCTGCTCATATTACTCTGCAGATGCCCTTCAAAAGGAGCTTTGCCGATGAGGCCGGGATATGCAAAGCACTGGAGAGATTCGCGCTGCAGGAGCATCCTTTCAGGATTGACCTTGAGGGCTACGGTTCCTTCCCTCCACGTGTGATTTATATCAGGGTCAGCAACCCTGAGCCTGTGAGCTCGTTGCACACACGGCTCAGGGAGCTGCTCGTCGATAGCCTCGGCTTCGAACAGCACGAGGTGATGGGAGATATGCAGCCTCATATAACCGTAGCCACCAGAGACCTGTCAAAAACGGCTTTCAGAGAGGCATGGCCGGCATTGCAGGAGGAGGAGTTCACTGGTGGCTTCCGTGCAGAAAGTATCTTCCTCCTGAAACACAACGGTCATTACTGGGACATTCTCCGGGAATTCCCCTTTGGCAAGCGATGAAGCGCAGGAGTTTCATATCAGGCAGCGTCCTTACGGCAGCAGGATTGATGGCAGCAGGCCGGCTGACCCTTCTTGCTGACACCGCCACCGGGAGAACGGCAGTAAGAAGTGCCAGCGGAATGTACGAGCTGTTCAGCGAGCCTGACGCACATTTCCGGCCCTTTGTCCGGTGGTGGTGGAACGGCAACAAGGTGGAGGCCGGGGAGCTTGTAAGGGAGCTGCAGCTGCTCAAAGAGGCAGGGATAGGAGGCGTGGAGATCAACCCGGTGCAGTTTCCGTCACGATCCGAGGGTGATGATATGGAAAAACCCTCCCTGGACTGGCTCAGCGATGAGTGGATCAGGATGCTGCAGGTGGTCTTCGATGAGACGAAGAGACTCGGCATGACCTGCGACCTGATAGTAGGATCAGGGTGGCCTTTCGGGGCAGAGTATCTTACGGAAGAGGAGCAGACGCGCATTGTGGTGATCGCCGTCAGGAAATTCAGCGGGCCGCTGGAGTTTTCCATTTCAAGGGATGAGATCTTCGCTGAGGCCGATCCGCCTGTCAGTTCTCCCCTTGAAGGCAGGAGACACCGGCTGCTCTCACTCTCACTGGTGCCCGATCCGCTCTCTTCACCCGGTGAGATTACTGACCTGACAGAGAAAGCCGGGGATGAGTTTATCAACCTTTCCGTCCCCCGGGGAGAACATGCTCTCTGTGCCCTGGTTGAGATCAGCGGCTTCATGGAGGTCATCAACGGTGCCCCGGGTGCCAGCGGACCGGTGCTTGATCATTATAATGAAGCTGCGGTGAGGAGATTCCTGGAGCGCATGTCTGATACCATAGAGGCGGATACAGGTCCTCTCTCGCAACACCTGCGGGCTCTCTTCACTGACAGTATGGAGCTGGAGGGTGCCAACTGGACGGGCGACATGAGGAGCGAATTCATCAGGAGAAGAGGTTATGACATCTTCCCCTTCCTGCCCTTTGTGCTTTTCCGCTCCGGCGCCATGGGCAATGTCACCGACTACCGCTACGGTGTTTCGTTGGGACCAGAGTTTGGGGAGATGATCAGCCGCATGAGGTATGACTTTGAGACCACCAAAGCGGAACTGCTGGAAGAGCGGTTTCTGAAGACATTTGCATCATGGTGCCGTGAGCTGGGTGTCAGGTCACGCATGCAGGCCTACGGCCGGGGCTTCTTCCCGCTGGAGAGCAGCATGGCCGTCGATATCCCCGAGGGTGAGTCGTGGACCATGAACTGGCTGAAGCACCGCATCGGAGAGGAGATGCCGGAGAGCGACTACAGGCGGGGCAGGGCTTACACCATGGTGAACAAATATGTCTCCTCTGCAGCACATCTGAGCGGCAAGAGGCTCATAAGCTGCGAGGAGATGACTGATACCTACACTGTCTTCAATACCTCTCTCGAAAACCTGAAGATTGGAAGCGACCAGAGCATCATCTCCGGTGTAACCCATTCCATCTTTCACGGCTTCAACTACTCACCACCGGAAGCCCCCTGGCCGGGCTGGCTTCGTTACGGAGGCTACTTCAACGAGAACAACAACTGGTGGCCACACTTTCATCTGCTCAATGAGTACAAAGCCAGGCTGTCGGCAATTCTGCAGAACTGCGACATGTATGCCGACATTGCCATATTGCCTCCTACAGCTGATATGTGGAGCCTTATCGGAATGCAGAATGAGCCTTTCCCTTCAGTGCTGCATGCCGAATACCTCTCCCTGGTCTGGGAGGCGATAGTAAAAAATGGCAGCGGTTGTGATTATGTCTCGGAGAGGATACTGGGCGGCGCGAAGGTTGAGAAGGGCTGCCTGACTTACGGCCCGCGAAGGTATCACACACTCTTCCTGGTGCAGGTTGAGAGCCTTGAACCTGCCACGGCAGAAAAACTGGCACAATTTGTTCAGTCAGGGGGCAGGATTTTCTCTATCGAAACCGCTCCGTCAAAAGCTGTAGGATGGCATAACCATAGTGAGAGGGAGTGGCAGGTCAACAGTGCATTGGAGAGGATGAAAGCATACCCGGAACGGTTCATAATGCTAAAAAAGCCAGAAAAAGACTTTATAGGATGGTACAGAACAATCCGAGAACAACACCTGATCATTCCCTATATGATAATTGAAAATCCCGGTCCGTTCGTGATGCAGACCCGCTACCGGGGAGATGACGGATCAGAATATATCTTTATTGTCAACTCACAACTTCATGAAGGGCATAAGACCAGGATTGTTTTTTCCCGGGAGATGACCGGGGGGAAACGCTGTTCTGTATGGGACCCGGAGAGCGGCAGGCGCAGCATGGTAAAGCCTGACGCAGGCAACGGCGTCACCATCGACCTTGGCCCTGCTGAGTCACTTCTTTTCGTCTTTGACCACGGGCGGGTGAAGGATGAGTGGAGACCCCTGCCTGCCACCGGTGGGGAGATGCAGGTCATTGAGGGCGGATGGAGGGCTGAGTTCAGCCACTGCCGCGACGGCTCAGTGCGGGAGATCAAGATGGATTGGCTGACAGACCTGAAGGAGATGCCGGAATTCGTTCACTTTTCGGGCAGGGTGATATACCGCAATACAATCAGATGTGAGAAAGCGGAGGGTATACATATCAATCTCGGAAAGGTGTATGGCACTTCGGAACTAAAGGTCAACGGAGTGAGCTGCGGGGTAAAATGGTATGGCCGCCGCATCTTTAAGATCAGCGATTACCTAACGCCCGGAGAGAATCACCTGGAGGTGGTTGTGACAACCTCCATGGGTAACTATATGAAATCACTGACTGACAATCCTGTTGCACAATACTGGACCAACGCCGGCAACAAGAACCAGCCGCTGCAATCGATGGGCATGACAGGACCAGTCACTTATTACAAACCATGATATTAAACTTGCATGATCACGGGATCACATAAGGATTTGAACATAAAATGTCATGCAAGGTGCCTTCGAACAATGAAATATAATATATATGCGAATGAAAACAGGTAAAATCTTATTGTGCGTGATCATTGCTGCTACTGCCCTTCAGCTTCAGGCAAAGGATTACAACGCATCGATGTTCGGTGCAAAATCAAACGGCACCACTCTCAACACGAACTCCATCCAGAAGGGTATTGACTACATAAGTGAGAACGGTGGCGGACGTTTGGTTTTCTTCGTCGGACGCTATCTGACGGGTACCATTTATCTCAGGTCGAATGTGACGATTCATCTGGAAGAGGGCGCTATACTGGTAGGCTCAGTAAATCCCTTCGATTATGAAAGGAATTACAACTGGACCGCCATGATCTTTGCCCTGGACCAGGAGAACATTGGTATCACCGGCAAGGGGGTTATTGACGGGCAGGGGTTCCAGGTGGCGAACAATCTTGTGGATATGATCCACAAGGGAGTGGTCAAAGACCCGCTTAAGTATGACCGGCCGAACGAGACTATCCGTCCGCAGAACATCTATTTCAGGGGATGCCGCAACATTGTCATCAGGGATATAATGTTGAAGGACCCCGGCAGCTGGAACCAGCAGTACGACCAGTGCCGCAACCTTGTCATTGACAATATCACCGTCGACAGCAAGTCGTACTGGAACAATGACGGGGTCGATATAGTGGACTGCGACAGCGTGGTGGTGTCAAACTCCTACTTCGATGCCGCCGATGACGGCATCTGCCTTAAGTCGCACAGTGCCGACTTCATCTGTCAGAATGTCCACATTTACAACAACACCGTCCGTACCAGTGCCAATGGCATCAAGTTCGGCACTGTTGGCCGCGGGGGGTTCCGCAATATTACCATTGTCAATAACCTGGTTTTTGACACCTACAGGTCAGCAATAACATTTGCTGCCGTTGACGGCGGCGTGGTAGAGAACATCGTTGTCGACAGTCTCAGGTCCATAAATACGGGTAATGTCATCTTCCTGCGTATCGGGAAGAGAAGCGGTACCAAAACGGGCAGCATCAACGGGGTTACGATAAAGAATGTCTATGCGGAGGTGCCGGCCACCAAGCCTGACGCCGGCTACAACTATGAAGGCCCGGTGGAGGATCTGCCGCGCAATGTATCTCCTTCGATCATTTCCGGCATGCCTGACGCCATGATTGAGAATATTACTTTGCAGAACATTGAGATACATTATCCGGGCGGAGGCAATCCTCATTACGCAAAAGTGGGTCTCGATGAGCTTGACAGGGTACCCGAGCTTGAGAAGAACTACCCGGAATTCTCCATGTTTAAAGAGCTGCCGGCATGGGGCTTCTATATCAGGCATGCCAGGGGGATCAGCTTTGAAAACGTAAAACTGGTCTGTGATAGAAAGGATTACCGCACCGCAGTGGTGCTTGACGATGTTCACGGAGCTTCCTTCCGCGACCTTCAGGTGTCGGAACCCGGTGGCAAAAAGAAACCGGTGTTCCATAACAAGTCAACCGGAATCGTGCTTTAGACTGGTGTGAAGCATCTCCATGGCCCGGAGCAGGAGATCCTTTTGCCGGCAGTATCAGAGCTCCTTACGTCAACCCAGTTCTGAGATCTTGCTGAGGAGTGTGGTGTCGATTATCGTGACGTCACGTCCCTGTACATTAATTATTCCCTCCTTTTTAAGCTCCGTGAGCAGCCTGACAGTATTCTCCTCAGAGATTGCAGACATCTCCCCGAGCTCCTTCCTGGTCACCGGTAGCCTGAAGCTTTCACTGCCGTAGAATGAGGCCAGCGACAGCAGGCTCTCTGCGATTCTCCCCCTTATGTTTTTCTGATTGAGACAGATTATCTTTTTCATTATCAGGGCAACCGATTTGCCGAATGCCTTATTGAGCCTGAGAAGCACCTCATGGTTCTCAAGATAGAGCTCCTTGAGAAGATCGAGTTTCACCATACAGACCTGGGCATCTTCAATGGCCGTCACGGAGTAGGTGTAATGGATGCTCTCGAAGAAAGAGAGCAGGCCTATGTAGGCCGGGGGCCTCATGAGATAGAGTATTATGTTGTGGCCGTTGATACCCTCAATGTACAGCTTTGCCGTGCCCGAGGTCAGGTAGATGGCATGACTGACACTGTCGCCCTGCCTGCATATCATCTCATGCTTGCGGAACCCGGCTCTTATGATACTTGATTCGGGAATAACTTTGCCGGAGCTCCTGAAAGCATCATACAGATCACACTTGTGTCCGCACGCATCGCAGGGCATCTTGCCGGTAATTCTCATTTTCAGTCGATTATAATTTACTATTTGAACACTTCTCAACTGCACCATCAATAAACCGGGCATCAGGCCGCCCGAACCCCGCCGGTAATTTTCAAATATAGTTGATTTATATCAATGTTACATTGCAAGATTACTCCGGGAACAACATGTCTCAAAATCTCTATTTTAGCTAATCTTAAAATCGTACCAAACAGCCGACAATCTATGGAATCAAGCGATCAGTACAATTTCAGTATTTTCACTCCCCGCAATA
>CAZFIF010000028.1:0-20210 GCA_964519065.1 uncultured Rikenella sp. | reverse complement strand
CTTTTTCTGTTGCCTTTTTTCATTCGTCTGTAACTTTTTCTTTTATCAGAATGTAACCTGCATGAACTCTTGTGTTCAAATCCTTCTCTGAGTCCCCGCTCATGCAAGTTTCATAAGGACTCATTGCGCAAAATTAATATTTAAGATTTGACATTCTGCCGATCATCCGTGTGACACACTTCAACACAAATTCATAAGGTCTTATCTGGGTGTCATTCCAGATGATGGCAAGGTCCATGCGTAAGCCAATGCCGTTGAGCCTCTCCGTCAGGGGAATTCTGTTGAGTCTCCATGCCTCCCTTATCCTTCTTCTTATCAGGTTGCGGTCCGTTGCCTTCTTGAAATTTCTTTTCGGAACTGAAACCAGCACTCTTATGGTGCTTACCGATTTCTCTGCCGGAGCTGTTCGGTAGATTATTTTCAGAGGAGGATCGCTCAGAAACTTTCCTCCGGCAAAGAGTTCGCTGACGGCCTTTACTCCGCAGAGCCTTTCTCCCTTGACAAGTGATGCCTTTTTCCGTGTCATTTTAAAAGAGAAAGCATCGATCCGCGGCAGGGATGGATGCTTTCATAAAGAGTCTCTTTTCAGTAATCCCTATTTGTTATTCCTGTTAAAGTCGCGTATGAAGCAGTCGAGAGCCATTGTCATTGATGGAGCCTTGGGATTGGGTGCCTGAATGTCAAGCCTGTAGCCCTCGTTTGTTACCGCCTCCGCCGTGGTGGGGCCAAAGGCAGCGATCTTTATCTCTCCCTGAACAAATGACGGGAAATTCTCCTTGAGGGACTTGATTCCTGAAGGACTGTAGAATACAAGCAGGTCATAGTCAAGCTTCTCACCGTCAAAGCCGGCACTGATTGTTCTGTACATGGTGGCAACGGTGTAGTTAATGCCCTGTTTTGTAAGCAGATCGGGAATATCTGTGTTGTGGGGCTCGGAGAGAGGAACAAGGTAGTTCTCCTCCTTATGCTTTACTATGATGTCAATGAGATCTTCAAATTTGGCTTTGCCGTGAAAGACTTTGCGCTTGCGGTAGACAATGTATTTCTGAAGATAAAAAGCCACATTTTCAGTTATACAGAAATACTTCATGGTATCTGGCACTGTGATGCGCATCTCGTCACAGATCCTGAAAAAATGGTCAATGCCTGTTTTGGATGTAAAAACGACGGCTGTGTAATCGGTTGGATTGACCTTCTGATGACGGAAATCCTTTGCGGGGATGCCTTCAATCTGAATGAACTGCTTGAAATCAATCTTCAGATTGTGTTTTTTGGCGAGCTCGAAATATGGTGATTTCGGATTGTTGGGCTCAGGCTGCGACACTAATACCTTCCTAATTTTCAAAGCCTTAAGTTTTAAGTTCAACCTCCACAGATTACCTGTTGATCATAAAACACCGACGGTTTTGAGAATGACCAGGACAGGTAATACTTCAAGGGCACAAAGGTACAAAATGTAATACAATATCGAAATATGCCCCTTACGAAAAATGACCAACAGCCTTAAAGCTCTGATAAAAAGCAGTATAGTCGATCCGGCCAGGCCGGCAATTATTACCGGAAGCGGTTTATTGAGAGGTGAAAAAAAGATAACCGCGTTGAGAAGAAAGAGCAAAAGTGCATTTGTGAACCACACGTTGTAGATGACATTCATATATTCCCTCAGGGGGTTCTTCCATCCTGTCAGTTCCGCGGTTAAGATGCTCGTAAGATGCCTCAGCAACAGTGCCGCAATGAACAAGCCGGCAATAATTGCCGTAAGCCATACGGAGCCTGCCGGGCCGTTGGGTTTAAAGATGCCGCCGGAAAGAAGTGAGACGGCAGCGAAGAGGCCGATGTTCAGTGCCGAAAAGAGGTTCCGTATTACCGGGGGCCAGGTAAGGACTTCTGAGGTACCCGGGGGTACCGGCGTTGGCTGTCTCCGGAAGCTGAGCGTTGATAGTCCGGCAATGACAGCTTTCCGGGCTGCCACGGCAAGGAGGGCCAGCAGCAGCAGGGAGAGAGAGAGAATTATGAAACCGAAGTCGGAATTCATCTTTTCGGCCGGAAGTGGCACACCGGCAACGCGTACTGGATGATGAATTATCTCCAGCCTAAGGGTGCCACCTGCCGGGGTCTCACCGTCGAAAAGAACATTTTCCCCGGTCAGGGGGAGGAACCTGCCGATACTGAAGGTATTCTCCCGGACGATACCGGTAATGGTATCGGCACCGGGAGCAGTGACAGTATCTCCGGTATCGGTGATCATCCCCGTTGGTTAAAAGAAGGCAGGTTTGCCGGGGTACAGTTCTGCCAGGATGTTATTGGCAAGTCTTGATGCGCCGATCCTGAAATACTCGGGTGTCAGCCATTGTTCTCCCAGCATGTTCCTGACAATGAAATAATAAACCAGTGCATCATCGGGTGTGACGATCCCGCCTGCAGGCTTGAAGCCTACCATTATGCCGGTCTCATTCCAGTAGTCGCGTATTGCACGGCACATCACCCATGCTGCCTCGTGTGTAGCCGAGACAGGACTCTTTCCCGTTGAGGTCTTGATAAAATCAGCACCTGTATCCATGGCAATGACTGAGGCCCGGTAGATATTTCTTTCGTCCTTGAGCAGCCCCGTCTCAAGGATGATCTTGAGGGTAGCCTCTCCTGCAGCCTGTCTGATAGCCTTCAGTTCGTCTATCACCTTTTCATATGCCCCTTCGAGGAATGTTCCCACGGGTATGACAACATCAATCTCGTCGGCACCCATCCTCACCGCCAGGGCCGTCTCCAATGTCTTGACCTCCAGGAATGTCTGTGAGGTGGGAAAGGAGGCCGCGACAGCGGCCAGCCTGATCCCGCAGTCGCCGAGACCCTGGCGGGCGACGGTGACAAAGTTTGGATAGACACATAGGGCGGCAACATTGTTGATGCCGCTGAAACTGTAACGGAACGCAGCTGCTCTCTCAGCAAAACTGCCAATCGTTCCTTCGCTGTCGGAGGTGTTAAGGCTTGTCAGGTCGATCATGGAAAAAATTTCCTTCAGCAGGGGAGCTCTCTCCACTGCAGTGGTCATCCGCTGGGCCTCGTTAATGGATTCACCCATCTCTCCGGGTGAGTAGTCATGGTTCAGTAGTTTCTTGTATAATTTGGTCATAATTAATGATATGTAATAAAAAACAGACATTATCTGCCCTCGGGCAAACCGGGGTCAATTTAATTGTTTTTAATGAAACTAACATGAGCAGCAACTCGCAAAAGGTTTTGATTGTTTTACTTCATGTAAGTTCCATTCGTCCAATAAAATATGAATCAAATAAACGAATGAAAAACAAACAAAAAGCTGAGGGAGGGCTACCGGCGAAGGTTTTTATTTCGTGCCAGGGAGGCAAAAACACCCGCAAAGCAGAGAACGGCGAAGACGATAAACGCGCTCTTCATTGAGCTCATCAGCTGAGGGTAGTTTGCCGGGCTGATCTTTTCCTGACCCATGTAGAGAGCCAGAAGCATCAGTGCTATTGCCATGCTGAATGTCTGGCCCACGTTTCTCATGGTGCCAAGCATTCCCGAGGCATTTCCCAGCTGTCTTTTCTCTACGGAGCTCATTATGGCATTTGAGTTGGGTGAGGAGAATAGCGAGAATCCTGCTCCCATGATTAGCAGCACGGCTATTATGAAGCTGACGGAGGTCTGTTCGTTCAGGAAGCATAGCATTATCAGTCCGGCAGTGGATATGGCCATGCCTATGGAGGCGAGCACTCCCGGGTTGTGGTGGTCTGACAGCTTGCCGGCAAGAGGAGATATCAGGGCCATTGTGACAGGCCACGACATGAGCACGAACCCGGCATCGCGCGGTCCCAGATCCTTGATATATTGCAGAAAGAGGCTCAGGAAAAAGCCGATGGCACTGGTGGCTGCATAATGGATGAGAGCGGCAAGGCTTGAAAAAGCAAAGACCCTGTTCCTCGATATGAGTGTTATGTCAAACAGCGGGTGAACCGCCCTCTTCTCTCTCATGATGAAGAGCGGCATGAGCAACAGGCCGGTGCCTGTTATGATCCAGCCTCCCGGGGAGGGCAGCCTGGAAAAGCCGTACATCAGTGCAGCCATCGCCAGGCCGTAGACAACCGACCCCTTCCAGTCAAAGCTCTCTCCCCGGGCGTCAGCCCACTCCTTTTTCATGCGGGTGCGTATAAGTATCAGGCTGATTATCCCCATGGGAATGAGAAAGGCAAAGATGCTCCTCCAGCCCAGGTACCGTGTCAGCAGTCCTCCCAGGAACGGCCCCGAGGCCAGGCCGGCATATACCGCTGTGACGTTTATTCCCATAGCCTTGCCTCTCTCTCCGGGAGGGAAGACAGAGGTCAGTATTGCCATGTTGGTGCCGAACATCATGGCTCCCCCAACGCCCTGCAGGATCCTTATCCCTATCAGCCACCGTATGCCGGGGGTGAAGGTGAGAAGTAACATCGAGATGGTGAAGACAACCATCCCAGCGGTGAATATCCTCCTGCGTCCCAGGATGTCTCCGGCCCTTCCTGCCGGAAGGAGCAGGATGGAGGTGGTGAGCATGTAACTGCTGACAATCCAGTTGAGGGTGACGGCATTGAGACTGAACTCATCACCGATTGAGGGGAGTGCCAGGTTAACCGCCGAACCCATGAAAGGGGTCAGGAAAGAGGCGAAGGCAGTGACTGTCAGCACTGATCTTTTTAACTCTCTTTCGGTCATTCCCTGCTTTTGCTGTCTATGATTATCGTCACCGGCCCGTCATTTGCCAGCTCTACCTCCATCATCGACCCGAATATCCCTCTAGCCGGTTTACGGCCAAGGAGCTCCCCGGTGCGCGTAATGAACTCCTCGTAGAGGGGAACAGCCTTTTCGGGCCTGGCGGCCCTGATATATGAGGGCCTGTTTCCCTTCCTGGTGGAGGCGTGAAGCGTAAACTGGCTGACAATCATTATCTCGCTGCCGGTGTCAACGGCCGAGAGGTTCATCACCCCGTTGCTGTCATCGAAAACCCTCAGGTTAACCAACTTTGCTGCCATCCACACAACATCATCAGAAGAGTCTCCCTCTTCAATACCGGTAAGTACCAGCAGCCCCTTCCCGATGGAAGAGTGGGTCTTCCCCGCAATGGTTACGGAGGCCCTCTTCACTCTCTGTATTACTATCCTCATACCGCCAAACAGGGTGGTAAAAATAGCAATTATTACTATTTTTGCGGCCATCATGCAGTTATGGACCTGATCACAATAACAGCAATAGCCCTGGGGCTGTCATTCGACAGCTTTGCCGTGTCACTGTCATGCGGAGTCATCGAGTCCAGGATTCGTTTCAGGAATGCCATGAGGATAGCATTTATCCTTGCCCTGTTCCAGGGCGGACTGACGGTGCTCGGCTTCTTTCTGGGATCAACGGTAAGCGAATATATTGAGAAATATGATCACTGGCTGGCATTTCTCCTTCTGATGTTTCTCGGAATGAGAATGATCATCGGGGGACTGAAAGATGGCGCAGAGCGTCAGCCTGTTGACATCAACCGCTGGCCGGTGGTTCTCACCATGGCCATAGGCACAAGCATCGATGCCTTTGCCGTTGGGATCAGCTTCGCCCTGCTGAGGGTGCAGATATGGACCGCCGGCCTGATAATAGGGGCTGTCACCTTCCTGGCATCCATGACAGCAATTCGTATCGGCAAGTCAGCCGGTGACCGCCTCGGGTCAAGAGTTGAAATTATCGGAGGAATTATCCTGGCAACAATAGGCATCCGGATCCTGGTTGAACATCTTACTGCTGCTGCCTGACACCTGCCGCACTAACGCAAGTTTACTGCAAATCCTTCAGTTTCATCTCTGTGAGTATTGCTCACAGTCCTGGTAACAATGCTGCTGCCACCGTTGTTTCTGACGCACCGGAAAACAAATGCCCCGATATCAGATTCCCGCAAAAATCAAAGTCAGTCAGATCTCTTCAGAACGGGATCATATACCGCTCCCGGTTCCTGAAGACAGCCATCTCCCGGTATCCGGCCTCTCTCAGCAGCTCATACGCTTCGTCAAAATATTGTCCGACACGTTCAGGAAAATGAGCATCGGAATTGACACATACGGGCACTCCCTGTTCAGCAAAGAGAGAGATATATCGCCGGTCAGGATAAAAATCCTGCAGGGGCCTGTTCCTGCCGTTGGTATTCAGTTCGAAGGTAACGTCATGAATACGGAAGGCAGCCGCCATAATTTTGTAGAGGTGTCTGATGTCGCCTTCGGGCCGGTAACGGTGGATCCTGACAAGGTCCGGATGACCGATAATGTCAAACATTCCGGTGGATGCTGCTTCACAGACCAGGTTGAAGTAATTCTCGTATATCAGGTCGATATCCTTTCCGATGTAAAACTCAGGACCCAGGTCAACTGTCTCATCACCAAGGTAATGCACCGAGCCTATGACGTAGTCAAAAGGAAAGGAGTCGATTATCCGGAGGGCCTCTTTGATGGTTCCCGGAATATAATCGAGCTCAATCCCCATTCTTATCCCTGTCTCCGGGTACTCCCTTCTCAGTCTCATTATTCGTTCGGCATATTCCGGGAGCCTGTCATGATCCATGCACCATTTTGAGTGTACCCCGGAAGGATGTATGTGATCCGAGAATCCGATCTCACGGAATCCTTTTGCGATGGCAGAGATCACGCTGGCCTCCGGCTCCTCCCTTCCGTCACTGTAGGTGGTATGTATGTGATAATCGGTTTTGTATATGGTCATATGGAAAACTATTGGAAGCTGATCCTCAAATTTAGGAAAGGTGAACGAATTTGTTGACAGATTGTTCTAAATTTGCAGTATTGATGGCCACGATGACGGAAACACCAAGAAACAAGTGCAATTGCATTTCCTGTGAACTCAGGAATGTGGCATTCACTAATCTCAACGAAAAGGATATAAGCCGTATCTGTGAGGCCAGGGAGGAGAGGCATTATGCCAGGGGAGAGATAATACACAGGGAGGGAGATACCATACACGATTTCAAATACCTGAAACATGGTCTGGTAAAGCTGTTCAGGGTCAACAGCGACGGAGACGAGCAGATCATTACCATCACCCGTCCACTTGAGTTCGTCAGCAACACCAATGTGTTCCACGAGACGCATTACAGATACTCTCTCTCCGCCCTTGAAGATTCTGATGTATGCTGCATACGGCTTGATTTAATCAGGGAGCTTATTGAAGAGAATGGCAAGTTTGCACTCAACCTCATCTCCGTTCTTTCACGTACATCACAGAATATCATTGCCATCGGCCTTGAGATCAGGCAGCGTAACCTGGCAGGCAGGATAGCATATGTGCTTCTCTATTTTGCCAATGAGATATTTCGTTCAAGGATATTTGACCTTCCGGTCTCCCGCAAGGAGATAGCCGACTTCATCAGCATGAGTCCTGCCAATGTCATACGCACCTTCAGCGATTTCCGCCGTGACGGCATTATCAGATCGAATGGCCGCACCATCGAGATTACCGACATGAATAAACTTGAGGTGATCTCGCGCCGCGGCTGACCGCCGGGGCCGCCCTGCTTCCGGAAAAGGAAATTGTTATCAGACAATCTTTCTGTAAAGTGCATAAACTGATTTCAGCATGCCTGCAGGGCAGATGATATATCGGGATACCCGAATTGAAATCCCGCTGCTGAAAGTCGCTCCCCAGAGACACGGCTTCCGGTAGTCAGCAGCAGGGACATCTCTCCCATGACGGCGCGCAGCAGCCATGCCGGCACATGGGGCAGGAACAGCGGCAACCTTTTCTGACGGGCCACCTCCCTCATCAGCATGTCATGCGTCACATGATGCGGTGCTGCAGCATTGTAAGCGCCTGACATAGTGCTGTCTGACAAGGCTTTATAATATATATTACAGAGATCATCGATATGGATCCACGGGAAGTACTGATTTCCCGGTCCCAGTCTCACCACCAGCCCAGCCCTGGTCGGTGCTGTCATCCTGTTGAGTGCCGAGCCTGACGATGCCAGCACCACTGCTGTCCTCAGCTTCACCGTTCTCACACCTGCCCCGGCGAAGCGGTCTGCGGCAGCCTCCCACAACCGGCAGGTCTCGCCGAGAAAATCGCCCGACGGCGGATCAGATTCGGTAAAAATCCTATCCGTGATCTCAGAGCCGTAATAATTCAGACCAGAAGCGGTAATAAAAACAGAGGGTATGATTCCCGAACCGACAGTGATCCTGTGGAGCAGCTCCCCCGTCACCGTACGGCTGCTGATGATCTCCCTCCTCCGGGCTTTGGTCCATCTGCCCTCACCTATATTTGAACCCGCAAGATGGATGATTGCATCTCCCTCCCTGATCGCATCCGGGTCACAGTAGCCGTTCGCGGGGTCCCACCGGAAAGAGTGGTATTTGCTTCCCCTGATCTCTCCGCGCGTGAGATGCACCACATGCCAACCCTCCCGCGCAAGCAGTTGGCTTAGCTGTGAGCCTATAAGCCCGGTTCCGCCGGTAATTACTACCCTCTGCATCTCTCATTCAAATGATTCGATTATCTCAATGGCGTCGCGAATGCATTTCTCGCATACTTTTTCCGTAAGCCCCGCGGCTGCAATGCGTGCTTTTCCCTCACTGCTGTTGAGATCTTCACCCAGCAGGTCAGAGCACTGGTCGGTTCCGTTTCTTTCGGTGAAGATCCTGTTGAACTCCCCCACCCTGTCATAAACCCTTATCTTGTCGCTCTCAGCAGGCAGTCCTGCGGCTCCGTATTTCATCCCCAACCAGATATATGCGCCGGTCACCGCTCCGCAGGTCTTCTGAAGCCTTCCCATGCCGCCACCGAAAGCCGCTGCCGCCCTGGCAGCCGACTCACTCTCACCGGAACAGGCCATGAGTACCGACTGCGAACAGCTGTAACCTTTCCTGAAGTAGCTGATAGCCTTATCTGTTAAGTTCATCTGCTTTTTTGCCAAAAATAATCAAATGACATGAACCTCAGTGCTGTGGAATCAAAGAAGGGTATAAACGCTGAAAACCCATATCTGCCCTTCGCGTCCGCCAAAGCTTTACGCGATGGCGGATTAAAAAAATCAAGTGGCGGCTGATTCCCTGTTTGATATGACTTTGAAATGTCATAATTTTATCACCTTCAATCAACGGAGATAAATCAAAAAATTTCACAATGGCAAATCAGAAAAAAATAAAGGGAGTGATCGGTATTCTTACCGGAGGCGGAGATGTTCCAGGGCTCAATCCTGCCATCAGGGCAGTGACTATCAGGGCCAACAGGGAAGGATACAAGGTTATAGGGCTTCGCAGAGGCTGGGCCGGCATCGTGGAGATAGTCAGGGATCCCAAGGTCGACAACAGTCACTGTTTTCAGGTGCTCACGGATGATATTGTCAACAAGGCGGGAAGGACAGGCGGCACATACCTGCACACATCACGTACCCGGCCCAGCCACGTAGCCAGGGCTTATGTCCCTGATCACCTGAAGGACACCTACAAGGATGACGTCAACGATCTTACCCCTGAGGTTTTAAAGAACCTTGAGTGGCTGGGGATCGATTTTCTGATACCGATCGGGGGTGATGACACTCTCAGTTACGGAGTCCACCTCTATAAGCAGGGAGTGAAGGTTGTTGCCATACCCAAGACGATGGACAATGACGTTCCGGGCACTGACTACTGCATAGGATTCAGCACCTGTGTCACCCGCACAATACAGATGACCAACACCCTGCGTACCTCGGCGGGATCACACGAGCGCATTATGGTGCTGGAGGTGTTCGGCAGGTATGCCGGATTCACCGCCATGTTGCCCACCATGGCGGGAGCAGCCAACAGGTGCGTCATCCCGGAATACAAATTTGATATTGAGCTTCTCACCCAGCTGCTGGTTGAAGACCGCAACTCCAACCCGAGCCGGTACTCCATAGTCCTGGTCTCGGAAGGAGCACTCTACAAAGGCGGTGAGATGATATTCCAGCACAGCGAGCTTGATGCCTACGGCCATGCCAAGCTTGGAGGTATTGGCGATCTCGTCTCTGCCGAAATCAAGGAACACACCGCAAAATACAACGGCGGCAAAACCATAAATATCATTACACAGAAGCTGGGTTATATGGTCAGGGGCGGTGACCCTGACGCTGTCGACTCAATAGTACCTATGGCATTCGGAAACCTGGCCCTCGACCTTATCATGAAGGGCCTGCACGGCAGGGTGGTGGTGCTCAAGAACGGACGCTATGACAATGTTCCCATCGACGTGGTCACCTCTTCAAAAAAGGTTGTAAAGGTATCCGAATACTACAACACCGAAAGGCTAAGGCCATACTATTCAAACTTCGAGATGAAGCCGTTCTTCCTTATGGCGTCGGAGTATTGAAAATAATATGTTCAGATATAAAAGAAGGTGATGCCGGATCACACCGGGCATCACTTTCTTTGTTTCAGCGGAAACAGTCACAGGGGTGAAGGATGGCCTTGTAATAAAATCGACCGGCAGCCGCTACAGGGTGCTTGCCGATGACGGCATGATCCATGAGTGTGTCCTCAAGGGAAGGTTCAGGGTCAGCGGTCTTCGCACCACCAACCCGGTGGCTGTGGGAGACAGGGTGACTCTTGACGGTAAGGAAAATGTGATCACATCCCTTCACCAGAGACGCAACTATATCATCCGCAGGGCATCAAACCTCTCCAGGGAATCGCAGGTCATCGCAGCCAATATTGACCAGGCATTCCTGATGATTTCCGTCACCATGCCATCCACGCCGATAGAGTTTATTGACCGGTTTCTTGCCACCGCCGAGGCCTACCGGATACCTGCATCCATACTCATAAACAAGAGCGACCTCTACAGCCCTGAAGATAAGGCTGTTGCCGATAAGATAAAAACTGTTTATGAAAAAATCGGGTACCCCGTATACACCATCTCCGTTACAAAGGACAGCAGCATAAGCCAGATCACGGATGCACTGAAGGGAAAGATCACGCTGCTATCCGGCAACAGCGGGGTAGGGAAGAGCACCTTGCTCAACAGGCTTAACCCGGCACTCTCACTGAGAACAGGAGAGATATCAGAGTATCATGAACAGGGCCGCCATGTGACCACCTTTCCGGAGATGCATCCTCTTCCGGAGGGAGGATATGTCATTGACACACCCGGCATCAGGGGATTTGGTGTTATCGACTTCGACCGCAGCGAGATATATCACTTCTTTCCGGAGGTTTTCCGGAGATCATCGGAATGCAGATTCTACAACTGTCTCCACCTGGCAGAACCGGGCTGTGCCGTGCGTGAAGCCGTTGCCTCCAATGAAATTGAACCCTGGAGATATAAAAGCTACATAAGCATGATGCTGGAAGACAATGATAAGTACAGATAATCGTTATGCTATAGGTAAGAACTGCTCCTGAATGAAAAAAATACCTTTTGTTGCCTGGTCTGCCTTCTTCCTGATCATGCTGGTCACGGTAATATTCTATCTGAGCCTCTACAGGAACCAGATAGAATATTCCAACAAGCTGCTTGACAGACAGGTAATGATAGCCGGCTCCGACATGGACAATACCAGTATGTATATTGTCAGTGACCTTACGGAACTGGATTTTTCGGACGATTTCTCCGGCTTTTTTACAGATGAGATTACCAATGAGAGGGTCACGGAGAGGATGAAGCTCTACTATTCCAAGTATGAAGATATCATCGTCGGACTCATGCTGTACAACAGCTCAGGTGATGTATATACCCTCTTCAAGGATGAGGAGAGGAATGCCTGGCTCGACGGATCGTATAAAGCCCAGTCCGTGCCCGAGATATTTGAGACAGAGCATCTGGAGACAGAGCGTGACCGTTACAGGTACTACCTGCCTGTATTAAATGATGGCCAGGTACTCGGTAACCTTGTGATAACAGTTGATTTTAAAAAGTATTTCTCCAGGATATTTACAAAATACAATCTTGAGCAGTACCAGTGGCAGTGGGTTGTCAATGACACCGGCGGAATAATCTTTGACAATCACGGTGGCGAGGTAAGCTACAGCCAGCTGGGTAAAATTGCCGAAGGCATCAATCTCGGAAGCTCGGGAAGGATCACTCACACCATGGAGCATGAAGGCCTCAGCAACGAGGTAATCTCTGCCTACTATCCGGTGACACTCCTGGGACTCGATTTCGGGATGGTCTTTTCCGCCCCGACAGATTTTTTCCGGAAGTATATCGTCAGGAACACGTTTATCCTGGGTCTGCTGACTATGCTGACACTTCTTTTCATTATCGTACTGTTCCGTTATTCCTCAGGGAGACAGGCTCGTCAGCTGAAAAAGACTTCCCGGTCTGAGAAGACACTTCTCTCCCTGATGGAAGAGATGCCTGCCGGTATCATCGTCTGTAATGCCAGCCGCGAGATCCTCACTGCAAACCGGGAGGCGGCACAGCTCTTTGGCTATGAGACTGATAGTGAGATGAGCGGCAAGCTGATACCCGACCTCTCAGGCAGTGAGTTTGCCGGAGACTTCGCAGTTGAGGGCGGTAACGGTAATATCATCAGGCTGGGAGGCCCCGAAGGCGAGAAGGTGATCTTCCACAACAGCATTCCGGTGCAATATCACGGCGAGAGTGCCACACTGGAGGTCCTGGTTGATGTAACATCACTGGAGCTGGCACGCCGGCAGGAGGCAGATGCAAATATTGCCAAGTCGGAGCTTCTTGCACGCATGAGCTTTGAGATACGCACTCCCCTGAGCGGCATCCTGGGCATGACCGATATGCTCAACAGAGCCGAGCTTTCGGAGGAGACCAAGGAGGTGGCGATGCTGCTCCGGCGTTCGGCCGATCTGCTTCTCAATATCATCAATGATATCTTCGATGTCTCGAAGGTAGAGACCGGCAAGATGATTCTCGACGAGATCCCGTTCCGGCTCAGGGAGCAAATCGACTATTGCATCAACCTCGTCAGAAGGGAGAATCCCGACACTGTCGTAAAGATAACCTCATCGGTTGAGCAGTCGGTGCCGGAAAGCCTCATCGGCGATCCATACAGGCTGCGACAGATCATCACCAACCTGCTTAACAACTCCCTTGCCGGCACAAAATCGGGAGAGATAAAGGTAGGATGCAGGGTCAGAAAGTCGGAGGGAAACCAGTTCCTCCTCGAGTTTACCGTAGCTGACACCGGCACTAACTACACCAAGGCAGAGATCAAGAAGCTGTTTGGCGACTACATCACCAAACTGAGCGAGCGTTCGGAATGGTCAGAAGACCTGAAGCTGGGTCCTGTGCTTGCGCGTCAGCTTACCGAGCTTATGGGTGGCGAGCTGCATGCCGAGAGTCCTGCCGGCAAGGACTCATCCGGCAAGGAGAGAGGACTGAAGGTGACATTTACCGTCAGCGTACACCTGAATGAAAAGATTGCCAAGGAGATAGATCTCAGTCGTTACAACGAGACGGCGAAGATACGCACCCTTGCCATTACAGGCTCACACGGCCGTGATGATGACTTCCTGGGCATCATGCACCGCATCGGCCTCCCGGTATCGGTCACCAGCTACCAGAAGCATACGGTGTCACAGATAAAAACGAGCCTGGGAGACGATCAGAACAGGTATATTCTGCTGGTTATCTTTGATGAACCTGAAGTTAACGGTTTTGAGGCGGCACGAGAACTGATGGAGGCAGGAATGACAGGCAGTCATATCGTGCTTATGTTTACCTCCAGGGATCCCAGGGGCCACTATGCCAAATGCGTTGACATGGGCATTGACCATCTTCTTGTCAAGCCTTTTGCCGGCGAAGATCTTATCAGTGTCCTCAAGGATCATTTCCCCGGCCTCAGAGATCACAGGGGCACCGTATCGTCTGACAAATCTGACCTGCCCGAGATACTTGTGGTTGACGATAACTATCTCAACAGGAAGGTGGCAGGCTCACTGCTGAAGGTGCTGGGCGTCAATGCCGCATTTGCCTCCGGTGCCGACGAAGCCATTTCGATGGCTGCTGCCAGGAGCTATGACCTTATCCTCATGGATCTTATCATGCCTGAGAAGGATGGTTTTGAGGCTGCAAAGACCATCCTGGAGATGGACGGTGCGGCAATTATCGTGGCACTCTCGGCAGATACCATGCCCGAGACCCGGACACGTGTGGAGCAGGCCGGAATGAAGGAGCTGCTCTCAAAGCCGGTGACAGTGGAGGAGCTGAGAAGAGTGATAACCAGGTATCAGAGGCACGACTGACACATGGCGCTGAACATTACAGGTCTCGATCCTGAAGAATTCCTTGCCCGCAGGGCGGAGTTGCCGCTGGTGGATGTCAGGTCCCCCTCCGAATATGCATACGGGCATATCCCCGGGGCAGTGAACATACCTCTTTTTGATGACAACCAGCGGGCTGAGGTGGGCACTCTCTTTAAGAAGGAGGGCAGCACCCCCGCCGTTATTCGCGGTATCGAGCTGTCAGCACCGGAGATGCCGGCAAAACTGAAGCAGGCGCTGACGCTGGCCTCCGAAAGAGAGCTGCTGATCTACTGCTGGCGGGGAGGGATGCGCTCCGAGGCGATGGCGTGGCTCTTTCACACAGGAGGGATAAAACCCATGCTTCTCAACGGGGGATACAAGGCCTACAGGAATCATATTCTGGCCCACCTTGCTGCCAGGAGGGATTATGTCATCCTTGGAGGGCTTACCGGTAGCGGCAAGACCGGAATACTGAATCATATGGGCAACGCCGGGGCACAGGTGACAGACCTGGAACGGCTGGCATCACACCGGGGGTCGGCATTCGGAGCCCTGGGACAGCCACCGCAGCCCTCCTCGGAACACTTTGCCAACCTGCTGTATGAAGATCTCTCAGACAAGAGGGAGGGCGAGGTCATATGGCTGGAAGATGAGAGCCGCAACATAGGCACCGTATTCATGCCTGACAGCTTCTTCGAACAGATGCAGAGAGCACCGGTGGTCGCCCTGATGATGAGCATAGAGACACGCATGCCAAGGCTGCTTGAGGAATACACCTCCTTTCCCCTGGAACAGATCACCGCCTCGGTGATGAGGATATCAAAACGGCTGGGGGGCGACAGGACCAGGGAGGCGATCGAAGCACTGCAGAGAGGCGACTTCAGCACTGCCATAAGGATCACCCTTGAATACTACGACAAATCATACCGTTACGGCCTGTCAAAGAGGCCGGAGGGACAGGTGATCTATGTGGAGACGGATACCGATGATGTGGCTGTGAATGCCTCAAAGATAGCGGCGGCAGCAGCGGAGATGGTCTCAGGAGGTCACTCTTTCCTGAGTGATGAGGCATCAACCCGCCTGAAGACCTTGTCAGACCGCCTCACCGGCGCGGGCAGCTGAACGGAACATAACTCGCCTCCGGGTACTGTATCAGCATCCTTTTCACCGGAGTCCCTCAGTCCGGTGACGGTATATTCAACAATACCAGTTGTGGGTCCTGTTATGATCAGCTCGTCGCCGACACTCAGACTGCCGGTCTCAAGCCTGATCTCGGCAACGCTCAGCCTGCTGAAGAAGTTGGTGATCTTTCCCAGGTAGATCTTTCTTTTGGTGGCTGCGGAGCCATAGGTGGTGCTCCACTCTCCCAGTCTCTGGCCAAGGTAATAGCCATCCCAGAAACCTCTGTTGAAGACGCTCTCCAGACGGCTCATCCAGCCGCTGACTCTCTCCTCCCCGAAGGTACCCTCTGCCACCGCTGCTGCAGCCTCACTGTAGCACTCCGTGGCTGTCTTTACATACTCTGCCGGTCTGGCCCTGCCCTCTATCTTCAGCACCCGGGCACCTGACTCAATGATCTGGTCGAGGAACCCTATGGTGCAGAGATCTTTGGGTGACATAATAAACTCATTGTCTATCTCCAGCTCATACCCCGTCTCACGGTCGGTCACGGTATAGCCTCTGCGGCATGTCTGGTAGCAGTTACCCCTGTTTGCTGATGCATTATACTCATGCAGGCTCAGGTAGCACTTTCCCGACACAGCCATGCAGAGAGCACCGTGGACAAACATCTCCAGCCTGACAAGCTCACCGCCGGGACCGCGGATATCATCACGGACGATGGTGTCATGTATCCTTCGCACCTGCTGCAGGTTGAGTTCACGCGACAGGACAGCCACATCAGCCCACCGGGAATAGAACTTCAGTGACTCACTGTTGGAGATATTGAGCTGTGTTGAGAGATGCACCTCCAGGCCTCTCTCCCTGGCTGCAGTGATGGCTGCCTGGTCAGTGGCTATGACGGCCGACACGCCGGCGGTGACGGCACCATCAAGTATCGCCCTCAGCTCATCCATCTCATCGTCATACATGACGATATTCAGGGTGAGGTAGCTCTTGATACCGTTATCCCTGCACAGCGCCGCCAGCTCATGCAGATCATCCACCGTGAAGTTATCCGAGGAACGGGCCCTCATGTTCATTTTGCCCACTCCAAAGTATACCGAGTCAGCCCCTCCGGCGATGGCTGCCCTGAGCGTCTCGCGTGAGCCTGCCGGAGCCATGATCTCTATATCGCTTCTCTTCATCCCTGTAGCCGTTCGTTGCATCTCACTTGTTCAGTATGACCCTCATGCAGCATCCATTGCCGGGCTCGGAACGGAGAACGAATATCCTGCCCCCGTGATACTCTTCAACGATCCTCTTTGAGAGAGAGAGGCCCAGTCCCCACCCGCGTTCGCGGGTCGAATAGCCGGGCTTGAAAATGGTTTTGAAATCCTTCCTCGGGATACCCTTGCCGGTGTCTTCCACATCAATGAGAGCTTCCCTCTCGCTCTCGCTCAGAGTGATGCTGATGGTTCCACTACCTTTCATTGCATCTGCCGAGTTCTTGACGAGGTTCTCGATCACCCAGCCGAGAAGGACGGCATTGAGCGGCACGGCATCAGATGATGAGGTGTTGTTGACGACCTTGAGGCCTATTGTTGAGGCTATCCTCTTTCTCAGGTATCCTGCTGTTGCCTCTGCCAGCGCGGGAAGGTCGGCAGGCTGAAGCTTCGGCTTTGACCCTATCAGTGAGAACCTCTCTGCAACCCGCACCAGCCTCTCTACATCGGCAGGCAGCTCCTCGGCTATGTCAGTGCCCGGATACCTGCTGCTGATGATCTCGCTCCATGCTGACAGCGATGATGTGGGCGTCCCAAGCTGGTGTGCCGTCTCACGTGAGAGCCCGACCCACACCTGGTTCTGTTCAGCCATGCGCGAGGAGCTGAAGGCAACATATGCCACTGCAATGAACAGAAGGATCACGCCGAGCTGTACATAGGGGTATATCCTGAGCTGACGCAGGAGGGTGCTCTCACGGTAATAGAGGTAGTTGCTGATGCCGTCACCGAGCTCGACGGTGATGGGCTCATTACGCTTCTCCATGCGGCTCAGCTCACGCATAAGGGAGAGAGTGTCGGATGCAATACCTGCCGGAATATTCCGGTGTGATATGATGTTTTTGGTACCGTCAGTCAGTATCACCGGTACAGTGGTGTTATCCTCGATGATACGGAAGAGGAATTCGAAGTCGTCAGAGGTGACCAGCCGTCTTGTTGCCTCGGCCCATTGCTCAGCCTTCTTTTTCTCTTCCTGCTTGAGCTTCGCCACAAGCTGCTGTGTGTAAAAGAGAGACCCGAGGCCAATGACAACGGCAAATACCAGGAGCAATAGCTTCCATAACAGTTTCTTACGGTAGATGTCCATTGCTCACCTCTTCTTTCTGAGTATACTTTTCAGGGGACTCTCCTTCACCTCTTCCTGGTTCTGTGCGGCGGGGGTGGCACCCTCCTTTCCCTCTTCCCAGGTGATGGTGAACCTGGGCTTGCCCTCAGCTGGTTTGGTGAGTAGTGTGTCTGACCTGTACCAGCCGTACTCCTCGTTGAGTATCCCCTTCAGCTCCTGTTTCTCCAGGGCTATGTCGGTCTTAATGTTATCCTGTGCCTGGCCAAAGTCGTATTTAACTTCCGTCTTGCCTCCGACGCACACTATCTTCAGGGGGACGGTTGCCTTGCCGCTGCCGTCGACAGTCACCTGTCCGAAGGAGCTCACGCCGCGATTGCGGTCCCTGGCTTTACGGCTCATCACCTCCGATAGCAGGAGGCGCAGGTGATATGAATAGTCGCCATCGAATTTGTGACTGCCGTAGAGTGTGAAGTTTACGGCTGAGGAGTTGATGAGCATCCTCGGGATGGAGACGGTCTCATTTTTTATGAAGAGGTCATTCTCCATCCTTGAGAAGGAGATATCCTTCAGCTCATCCAGGTCAAGATATGACGAGAGGCTCTCTGCCGGCCCGAAGTCCGTCAGCCTGCCTTCCGTGATCACAAGATGTGCTTCTGCAATGAGGGCCGGCCAGATGATCCCGTAGAGAGAGTCGAGAGGAGCAAGCAGGTTCAGGGATCCTGTGAGGTTGCCCCTGAGATTGTCACTCACAATGAAGCTCTGCCCGAAGTTATTAAAGGCGGTGAATGCCCTGTTGATATCGGTATCCTCAACGTCAAGTTTGACCCTGGCAATGTAATCGCCCTCCTTCTGCTTGCCGAGCATCACTTCTCCCTCAAGGAGTCCCCCAAGACCCTTTGCGCTTATATCCCTGAAGGTGAACACATATGGCCTGTAATCAACTGTGGTATTCAGGTCTGACGCTCTGAAACCATTGAATACCAGGCTGTCAGCCGCAAATCTCACATCAGCGGTCACGGAAGCCGGGAAGATATCCCTGTTATTTCCTTCGCCAGGTTCAATGACAGTGTCTCTGACCATGAATTTTTCCGGGATGAACATGTCTGTCCTTACATCTCCGGTGACATAAAGCATCACCGGCCGTCCCGATAACCACGGCGTGAAGTCGCGCATGGAGGCATCAATGAGAAAGTGCTGATCTGCGTAGGTCAGGGAAAGGCTGTCAGCAATAAGGTCATTCATAACGGTGACAGAGCCGTTCATTCCCGTGAGTGAATTACCCTTTTCTCCAAATGAGGCCCCGAAGTCACGGAAGAGAAGGGATATATGTGGATTGAGCAGAGGCAGTGCCGCCGCTCTCAGCTTCATGGTGTCAGGGAGGGTTCCCGAGATACGAATGCTTCCCGACAGTGATCCCGTCTGATCATGAATATAACCCGGATTTATTATTTTACCCAGATCGTCAAAGTCGAGGTCACCTTCGAGGCTGAGAATGATATGTGGAGAGGTGAGGTCATTCAGCATGAATGAGCCTTTTATGCCTGCCGAGCCGTATGATGCCTCAAGATGGTCAACGGTACACCTGAAAGTCTCCGGTCCGTTGCGGTCACCGTTTGTCAGGCCGCCGCGGAACTCAAGAGTGTTGACCCCGAACCCTGATGCCGTGTGGCTCATCCTGCCGCCCGACAGCCCGAAGGTCATATCGATATGGGGTCTGCCTGCCTCACCATAGGGGCCGCTGACCATGCATTCAAGATCGAGTATCCCTGACGGGGTGAAGCTGCCGGTGAGTTTACCCAATCGATCAGGAAGGAGTGCGGAGAGTGCGGAGATTTCTATCTTCTGCCCTGTGAGGGCAAGATCCAGCTTCTTCGCCGAGAAGTTTACATTGCCGTCTATGTTAAAGCCCAGTCCTCCCAGCGCCAGCGCCCCTTTTGCTATCGAGAAGGAGCTGGCCGACTTGCGCATCCGTAGGCTGGCGGAGGCCGGCAGGTCATGGAAATAAAGACCACCGATGGTGGCGGAATCGAAGGTGGCACTGAGAGCGGCATTAAGGAAGATACCCGTTCTGAATATCTCTCCTGCGAGGGTAGCCTGGCTGATATTGCCTGCAATCCTCATGTCACTTTTTCTGTCATGCCACATGACGGTTATGTTCTTTGCAGTTATATTCTTCAGGCGGACATTTTTTCCTCCTCCTTTGCTGCCGGAAAGCACCTCGAAGTTGATGTTGCCCCTCTTGTCGGTGAGCATGCTTATCTCCCCGTCACTTACAGTGATGGATTTCACGGCAACGGTGCCGGTGAGCAGCGACGGGAGAGAGATCTTCAGTGAAAGCGAGGATGCGTAGAGGAGTGTGTCTCTGTTGTCCCCGGCAAACTGTGTCCTGTCATAATAGGGCGAGGGTGCAATAAGCAGATCGTCAAACCTCGCACCTATGTTAGGGAATGACGATAAAACCGTTAGCCGAAAGTTACCGTAGGATATCCTGGTGTTGACAGACTCATTGACTTTCCTGGTCAGTGCTTCCGTAATCTTATCATGGCGCAGTGTGGTATA
>CAZFIF010000027.1:0-20239 GCA_964519065.1 uncultured Rikenella sp. | reverse complement strand
GAGACGGAAAATAAGCGTTATTTTGCAGGTGATTAACAGCAGAGACCATGAAAAGAAAAAAGATTCTGGCCAATATAGCCATTGCTCTCATAGTGACCGCAGGGGTGATTCTGACGGGAGGCTGCAAGAAGCAGCCGAAGTGCGGATGTGACGGTGATGCACTCGACACACTCAGGAGCACACATGTTTACATCTCCTATAACGCCACTACCAATACAGCCTCCTTCTATCCCATCTGGGATAATTTCTCCATGTACTATTTCTGTAATCCCTCCGAGTGGATGAGTGAGCTGACCAAGTTTGACCAGGGAGAGGAGATACTCATCTCCGGTCCCTTCTTTTATGAGTGCAACTACCTCATGAGCAGCAGCAACTCCTACTACTACAATTACATGAAGATATACCAGATAGATGTTACGGGCGTGGCGGCCTACGAATACGGCAAGTGATGCTGCTGACCGTCTCACACCACAAGCCTCATCCGGAGTGGCGACATATAACATATCATTCATCGGTGCAGGTAATGTGGCCTCGTCATTGTGTGCAGGACTCGCTGCCGCGGGTCACAGGATAATCTCGGTAGCCTCAAAAAGCGGTGACAGTGCCCGGGAGCTCGCTGCACTGGCAGGGGCGCAGCATCGCAAAGACCTTTCCGTTCCAGAAAGCTGTGATATCCTGTTCCTTGCCGTATCCGACTCCGCAATCGAAGAGGTCGCCGCCCGGGTGGATGTCCCTGCCCGCACACTGCTGGTTCATACTGCAGGAAGTGTCTCGTTGGCAGCCCTGGGACACCGCCGGAACGCCGGAGTCTTCTATCCGCTGCAGACCTTTACCAAAGGTTTCTCCCCTGACCTGGACAAGGTGCCTTTCTTCATCGAGGCTACCGACAGCCGGTCACTGGAGCTGCTCAGGGAGCTTGGAGACAGTGTAGGCGCCGGATCGTGGGAGTGCGACTCCCTGCAGAGGTCAAAGCTCCATGTGGCTGCTGTCTTTACAAATAATTTCTCAAATTTCATGATGACCACAGGCGAGGTCATCGCTGCAGAGGCAGGATTCGACCCTTCCCTTCTTAAACCCCTGGCAGAGGAGACGATGCGCAAGGTGCTGCGCATGGGGCCGGTGATGGCACAGACCGGACCAGCCAGACGAGACGATGAGGGTACGGTGAAAAGTCATATCGAATTATTATCTTTCTCACCTCAACACCAGGAACTCTACCGGCTGGTCAGCAGCATGATCTCCGGATACTATAAAAAAGGCAGCAAATGACCAACTTCAAGGAAGAACTGAGCTCCGTCAAGGCATTTGTTTTTGACATTGACGGGGTGCTCTCCTCCCAGACGGTTGCCATGTCTGTATGGGGAGTGCCGCTTCGGTCGGTCAACCTGAGGGATGGCTACGCCATTCAGCTGGCAGTGAAAAAGGGATACAGGGTTGGCATCATCTCAGGCGCCAACTCCAAAGAGTACCTTAAACGACTCAAATTGCTGGGCGTAAACGATGTTTTTCTCAACTCGCGGACCAAAAGCGAGAGCATGAAACAGCTTGTGGCCCGATGGAAGGTGGATCTGAAGAATATACTCTACATGGGCGATGACATACCCGACATTGAGGTGATGAAAATGGTTGGCCTGCCGGTCTGTCCTGCCGATGCTGACAGCGAAATCAAGCAGGTATCGGTTTACATATCTGACAAGCGCGGTGGTGAAGGGTGCGTACGCGATGTGATAGAACAGGCGCTCAGACTTCATAACAAATGGATGGATCATGAAGCATACTCGTGGTGATAAGATAGTGGACCTTATGGCCCTTGTCAGGCTGCCCAACCTGCTGGTGATGGCGCTGACAATGATGCTGATGCGCTATGCTGTCATCAGGCCTCTCCTGAATGCCCTGCCTGTCACCATGACCGATAACCCGCTACTGGTGACACGCATGACCTTCCAGCTGGGATGGCTCGATTTCCTTATCCTGGTCGCATCAACATGCTTGATTGCGGCTGCCGGGTATGTCATCAATGATTACTTTGATATCCGTACCGATTTCATCAACAGGGGAAGGATAATAGTTGGCAACACCGTTACCAGGCGCATGGCAATGATGTACCACAATGTGCTCAATATCCTGGGGGTGGCAGGCGGAGTTTATGTCTCAGCCCGCATAGGTTATATATGGCTGGGCATCTTCTTCATTCTCATTACGGGGCTGCTCTGGTTCTATTCAGCAACATTCAAGAGGCAGTTCCTGATCGGTAATTTCATCGTGGCCCTGCTGGTAGCCTTGGTGCCCATGCTGGTTGTAGTGTATGACGGAGCCCCGATCTATTCTTACTATTCCGGGGTGCTGACCGACTTCCCCGGTGTGGCTATCCTCTTCTGGTGGGTAGGCGGATTCTCCCTCTTCGCCTTCCTGACAACACTCATAAGGGAAATTATAAAGGATATGGAAGACTGCAAAGGGGACAGGGAGGCTGGCATGAAGACCCTGCCGGTCAGATGCGGACTCATGACCTGTAAGACCATTGTCATAGTGCTGTCGCTGGTAACACTGCTGCTCTTCTACCTGGTGTGGAACAGATTTCTGCATGACACAGTAACACTCGTTTATATCTCACTCCTGCTTGCCCTTCCAATGCTGGCTGTCATTTACAGGGTTGTCACCGGCAGGGAGAAACAGCATTTCCATTTCGCCAGCAGGCTGATGAAACTTATAATGGGGGCAGGGATGCTTTACTCCCTGGTGGCAGGAGCCATAATCACCTCCGGGAAAATATTCTGACAATGGCCTTTGACGGACTGAAGAATTATGACCTTGTCCTGGCTTCAGCCTCACCGCGGCGGCGACAGCTGCTTGAGGAGGCAGGTCTCACCTTCACCGTGGCTGTTGCAGAATATGATGAGGTATGGCCTGACGGACTGTCGGGAAGGGAGATAGCCGAATATCTCGCTGCAGCCAAGGCACGTGCATGGAAGAAACCGATTGGGGCACAGCAGATAATCATTACCGCAGATACTGTTGTATGGTGCCACGGCAGGCTGCTGGGCAAGCCGGCAGACAGCGGAGAGGCCGCCCATTTCCTCAGGTTGTTGTCAGACTGCGAGCATGAGGTTATAACTGCCATCTGTCTCAGAGACGACAGTCGAAGCCATACCTTCTCCGTGGCCACCAGGGTGAGGTTCCGTAAGCTGCAGGAGGATGAGATAGCATATTATGTCGGGAGATTCGCTCCCCTTGACAAGGCGGGAGCCTACGGCATACAGGAATGGATTGGACTGAGAGGCATCACACGGATAGATGGTTCATACTATAACGTTGTTGGAATGCCCGTCAGCGACCTCCTGACAGAACTGATTGAATTTACAGGCAACAAAACAGATTAATGATATGAAGAAACAAACCTTGACAACGATTTTACTTCTCTCACTTTTATCAGTCCCGGCTGTGGCTGATGAAGGCATGTGGATACCGCTTCTGATAGAAAAGTATAATATCAGCCTCATGCAGGAGAACGGATTTAAACTTACGGCCGAGGACATCTACAGCATCAACAGAGCCTCAATGAAGGATGCTGTTGTGCTTTTTGGCGGCGGCTGTACCGGTGAGTTCATCTCTGACAAGGGGCTTCTTATCACCAACCACCACTGCGGGTACGGCTCCATCCAGAGACACTCTACCCTTGAGCATGACTACCTCACGGATGGTTTCTGGGCCGCCTCCCATGAGGAGGAGCTGCCCAATCCCGGACTCACTGTCACGATCCTCAAGTATATGGAGGATGTTACTGACAGGGTTCTAGAGGGCGTGACTGATGATATGGATGACAGCATAAGGGAGGCTGTGATCAATGCGAATATTGTAAAAATAACTGCCAAAGCAGCAGAAGGAACAGATTACCGGGCAGCAGTGAGGCCCTTCTTTCTTGGCAACCAGTATTTCCTGATCGTCAATGAGATCTTCCAGGATGTCAGACTGGTGGGAGCACCGCCCTCTGCCATCGGCAAGTTCGGCGGTGACACTGACAACTGGGTATGGCCTCGTCATACAGGCGACTTCTCACTCTTCAGGGTCTATGCCGACAAGGATAATAAACCGGCAGCCTGGGCGGCTGAAAATGTGCCCTACAGGCCTGCTTACCATTTCCCCGTCTCTCTTGCAGGCGTGAAGGAGGGCGATTTTACCATGGTATTCGGCTATCCGGGACGTACACAGGAATATGCACCCTCGCACCACATCCGGATGCTTAAGGATGTTATCTACCCGAAGCAGGTGGAGATACGCGGCAAAAAAATCTCAATAATGGAGCAGGAGATGGCAATGGACCCGCTGGTCAGACTAAAGTATTCGGGGAAATCATTCGGCATGGCCAACGGCTGGAAGAAGTGGATAGGAGAGATACAGAGCCTCGACAAGATGAACGGCGTGGAACGAAAGCAGGCTTTTGAAAAGGAGTTTGCAGCCTGGGTGGCTGAAGAGCCGGAGCGTCTCCGGAATTACGGTGAGATATTTGACCGGTACAGTGAGATATATGACAGTTACCAGGATTTGTACCTTGTGAATATCTATACTGCAGAGGTGTTCTTCAGCAGCGGGGCTGAGGCCGTTGGCCTGGCAGGCAGGTTCATCAGGGCCGAGGAACTGGCGACGGAAAAGAGTACGGAGCTGGATAAGGAGTTGGAGAGGCTGAAGAGCTATGCCTCCGGCTTCTTCAGGAACTATGACTCTTCGGTCGACAAAAAGCTCTTTGTCGCGGTGATGGATCTCTATGGCAAAAACATAGCCCCGGAGTGGCAGGCACCAGCCTACAAACAGCTTTACGCCTCCTGCAAGGGGGACTTCGGTTCGGTTGTTGACAAACTGTTCGCGAAGTCATTATTCACCGATGAGAACAGGGTCAACACGTTGCTCAATGGGTTTGACGCGAAGAGGGTAAGAAAGGATCCATTCTATATTCTGGCACTGTCAGCATCTGAATTGCTGGACCAGAGAGTGCGTCCGGAGCTGGCTTCGCTCAATGCCCGCCTGGAGAAGCTGAACAGGTCATACATGGCGGCGCAGATGGAACAGGGTGGCGACAGGGTCTTTTATCCTGATGCCAACTCAACCCTCAGGCTGGCCTACGGCAAGGTTATGGGCTACGAGCCACGCGATGCTGTGTATCACAGGCATCAGACCACCCTCACCGGGGTGATGGAGAAGGATAACCCGGAGATATATGACTACGATGTGCCTGACAGGCTGAAGGAGCTGTATGAGAAAAAGGATTTCGGCAGGTATGCCGTTGACAATGATGTGCCAGTATGCTTCATAGCCAACAACCACACCACCGGTGGCAACTCGGGAAGCCCGGTGCTCAACGCCGAAGGTCACCTGATAGGTGTCAACTTTGACCGTGCATGGGAGGGTGTTGCCTCGGATATAATGTACAATCCGAAGCAGAGCCGCAACATAAGTCTTGACATCAGGTATGTGCTTTTCCTGATAGACAAGTTTGCCGGTGCCGGTTATCTCATTGAGGAGATGACACTGGTTGGTGAGCCTCAGCATACTCCCTGACCTGGAAGACGAAAGCCTGCAGCCTGGTCTCCAGGGAGACGGTATCCTGTCCGTCATAGGGTATATTGAGGAAGGGAATGTTGTTGTTGTCCTTCCTGAATGAGTCACTCACCGATGCCACCAGTGTTCCCGGCATACAGGTGAAGGGCAGTATGGCTGCTATGCCTGAGACGCCCCTCTTTGCCAGAGCTGCCGAGGTGCCCATGGCTATCGGGGGGTCACCGTCATAGAACTCGCTGACATACTTGTTGCTCAGCTCAAGCATCTCATGAAGTGAGACATCCTTGGTGGTGTCAGTGTATTTGTTGATGCCCCTGAGGAGATAGTCGACGATCACCTCCTGGCCGATGGCCTGGATCTTCGATTTGAGCACTCCCCTCGTATCATTCTTCCACCTGCTGTCGCGAGTATACCTGTGGGTGGAGTATGTTATCCATTCCGAGAAGGGACCGATGGTCACCTCGGCCCCCAGCGCCTCCAGCCTGTTGGCGATATTGCCGTTACACCCGGCGTTGTCGCGCATGTAGACTTCACCTATCACCGCAATCACTGGCTTCCTGCGGCTCTTGTCAACCTTCACGGCCATAAACTCATGCGCCGTCTCCACCAGGACCCGTCGCAATCCACGGCAGTTCTTCTCTATGGAAGCCTCAGTCTTCTTCAGGGCAGCCTGGTACACCGCTTCAGTGTCGCCGGGGTTGAGCTCGTAGGGCCTCGTCTCCCTGTAGAGCTTCCTGATATAGTCAAAGGCCACAAATCCCTTCCAGGCGTTGATACGGAAGCGTTGGCTGCGGTCTCCGGCAAGGTCAGCATATGATGTGTCATTGGAGGGGGTCACCAGCTCTGCCTCTCTGAACCCGAGCCGGTCAAAGAGTATCCTCTGGAACTGGTTGTACTGCCCGAAGCGGCAGGGGCCGTTATGGTCGGGCATGAAGAAACTCATTTTCGAAGGGTCGGCGCCGGGCTCCATGAGCTTCTTGAGGAAGCTGCCGGTGGTACAAATCATCGGGAAGCACTCCTTGGAGGAGGTGTATTTTCTTCCCAGTGCAATGTCCTCTTCGGTCTGTTTGGGCAGCACCTCTGAGGGGATGCCCACGCTGCGCGCTGCCGCAGCAACAAAATAGGCCCCGTCATGCATGTAGGGGAAGTAGAGTGTCCTGTTCACCGGAGGCTCCTCAGGGCTGGGTCGCGGCCTGATGACTTCAATCTCTCTCTTCTCATTCTGTTCTGATCCCTTCAGGCTGTCAAGGAAGGCCTCGATGCGCGTTACCATGCCGGCATCGGCCGAGTGCTCGTCCACCTCCAGGTGGAGGAAAGGCTTGCCCTTGAGCTCCTCGGTAACGTAATGCCATATAAAAGAGTCGGGACCGCACCTGAAGTTGCTGATATAGACTGCATAAAGCCCATCTGTGTTAGCCACATGCTGGGCTGCTGCAATCATCTTCTGCCCGTTGGGCCAGTACATGTTTCTGTAATTGCCGTAGATATGAGCCGGTGAAAGGTCAAGCATGTCCAGCGGTATCGGCATGACGTTCTGTGCCAGCAGCTTCTCCGCAAGGTCGAGGTTCAGATGAGGGTCAGAGCTGTTGTAGGGTCGGCCGAGGATGATGACCGGACGACAACCTTCAGGAAGATTATCCATCACCGTTTTGCCATGTTCCACCAGCCCCTTCTCAAAGGCCACCTGAACACCGTCAGCCTTGTATATCGCCTTTTTTATCTTTCCGGCGTCAAGATTGAATCTCTCGCCGAAGAAGGCGGTCATCTCCTTAACGAGTGCCCTCTCAAAGTACCTGAAGTGGAGAGTGGGAGTGAGGAACTTCTTCTCATCCACCTTTCCCCGCAGGGCTGCCTTTACCATGAAGGGGAACGACTGAATCCACGGGCAGTTTGAGTTGGAAGTGGTGTCTCCCTCGCGGTATTTGCCGCTGACGATGAAGGGCAGGAAGATATAGTCCGCCCCCCTGTCGATCAGGTCTACAACATGGCCGTGCATCAGCTCCACGGGAAGGCAGGTCTCTGCTGTGACGGTCTCCAGTGAACGTGTCACAAGACTCTTGTCCGACTCACGTGAAAGGATAACGTTGAAACCTACCTCCTCAAAAAATGTCCTCCAGAAGGGAAACTGCTGATAATAGATCATGAGCGCCCTGGGGATGCCTACCGTAGGTTTGCCGTCGGCTTCCCTCTCCAGGTAATCACCCATGAGCATCTCGGTTCTCTTTTTAAACAGGTTGGGCAGCTGGTCTGTCTTTTTCTTTCTTGAGTCTATCTCATATTTTTCACAGCGGCCACCGTAGTATAGCGACTTGCTCTCGCCGGCGATCTTCACCCTGCTGATCTCACAGTGGTTTGTGCAGCCATTGCATACAAACCTGGTGATCTCATATGTGGCATTGCGAATGCCGAAACCCTTGAATGTTGTCTTCTGGCCTTCGGTCATCGTATTCTGCGCCAGTATGGCAGCGCCGATAGCTCCCGTCACGTCGAAATGGGGCGGGATAATGATCTTCTTTCCCAGCACCTGCTCGAAGGCAGCAACCACGGCCCTATTGTTGGTCACCCCGCCCTGGAAGAAGATCTTATCACCTATCCTGCGGTCAGCGACCACCTTCTGAAGATAGTTGTATACTATCGAGTAGGCCAGGCCGCCAACAAGGTTGTCATTGCGGGCTCCCTTCTGCATGAAGCTGTTCAGGTCCGATTCCATGAAGACAGTACAGCGGTCGCCCAGCTTCACCGGCGAGGCCGATTGCAGTGCCATGCTGCCGAACTCACCCACGATGCTTATATTGAGCTTCTCGGCCTGCTCCTCCAGAAAAGAGCCGGTGCCGGCAGCACATACCTTGTTCATCTCGAAGTCGACCACCACGCCGTTCTCAATGCTGATGTACTTTGAATCCTGACCTCCTATCTCAAAGATGGTATCGACGGTGGCGTCATAGTCGATGGCTGCCGTGGCCTGTGCCGTTATCTCATTGCGGATGGTGTCAGCACCTATGAAGTCGCCGGTGAGATAGCGACCTGAGCCGGTGGTGCCTGCCCCGATCACCTCCACCTCTTCCCCCACCTCGTCATAGATCTCGCTCATACCTTTCTGTATGGCTTCCAGCGGCTTGCCGGCTGTGGGGAGATAACGTCTTGCCACTACATTGTGATCTGCATCGATCAGCACGACATTGGTGCTGAGAGATCCCACATCAATGCCGAGGTATACGGGCAGCTTCTCAGTGCCGTTCTTCATGAACCTCACCTCCTTGTTGTAAAGTGCCTCGGACTCCTTCAGCTGAGGGAGGCTGACAAAAGCAGAGATGTTGTTGGCAAGATATTCCTCCAGTTTCTGCAGCCCGGCAAATTTACCTGTCCCGGTGGCGCCGGAGCGAACGTACATAACCGCCCCGATGGCACCCATGGATGCATGATGCTCAGGGATGATCAGCTCATCACCCGTCAGGCCGAGCACCTCCCTGAAGGCTCTTATCATACCTGTGTTTGCGGCCACACCGCCGGAGAAGACGACGGGCTTCTTAATATCCTTGCTGCGCGCAACGGTGCTGCGGAAATTCCGTGCCAGGGCGAAGCATAGCCCCGCGACAATATCATGAAGCGGTGTGGCTATCTGCTGGTGATGTATCATGTCGCTCTTGGCGAAGACACTGCAGCGACCGGCTATACGTGGCGGGTTGACCGACTTCATCGCCATCTCCCCGAACTCCTTCTCTATCGGCACGCCGATCCTCCTGGCCTGCTGGTCAAGAAATGACCCCGTGCCGGCAGCACAGATGCTGTTCATCTCAAAGTCGACAAGCCTGGCATACTCATCACCCGGCTCCCGCTCAAGAACTATAAGTTTTGAATCTTCGCCACCGATCTCTATCACTGTGCGGGCATCAGGGTAGAGCCGCCCGGTGGAGGCAGCCTGCGAGATGATCTCGTTGACGAAGATGCCCCCGATCAGATCGGCAGCCAGCTTGCCTCCCGTACCTGTAAGGGCAACCCCTTCGATGGCATCGGCAGGATATTGGCTCAGCAGCGACAGGAGTCGCTCATGAAGCTTGTTGAACGGCTTGCCGTGGACATAATCGTAGAAGTCCTTAATTATCCTTCCGTTGCTGTCAAACAATACCGTGTTCAAGGAGACCGATCCGATGTCAAGCCCCAGAAAGTATTTTTCGCCAGATGCACTGTTCTCCTTTCCTGTATTCATTGTTCTCAGGTGTTGGTTATCTGATCCTGCAAAGGATCAGGGTTTAATATAGGTATTAATTGCTCAAAGTTATGGATTATGTGCAAAATATTATTTTATTTTTCAGGTGACAGGGTAGCGGGCGATGTCACACACGACATCGGGCATAAAAAATCGCCGATAACCGGTTATAGACAACCAGGAATCGACGATAGTAATTATAAAGTTGCAGGCAGCTCCTGCCCTCTGTCTAGTTCATCAGGATCTTCATATCCTCGTCGACGGTGGTGATACCTGCAATGCCGAACTTATCAACGAGCACATTGACCACGTTGGGTGAGAGGAAGCCCGGGATTGTGGGTCCGAGGTGGATATTCTTCACGCCCAGGTAGAGGAGAGCCAGCAGTACGATGACGGCCTTCTGCTCATACCATGCTATATTGTATGCTATGGGCAGCTCGTTGATATCACTTTTTCCGAAGAGATCCTTAAGTGTCAGTGCGATGACGGCGAGTGAATATGAGTCGTTACACTGGCCGGCGTCAAGCACTCGAGGGATGCCGTTGATGTCTCCAAGCTTGAGTTTGTTGTAGCGGTACTTGGCGCACCCTGCAGTAAGGATCACAGTGTCTTTCGGTAGCTTCTGCGCGAATTCCGTATAGTAATCACGGCTCTTCATGCGGCCGTCACATCCACCCATGACCACAAACTTGCGTATCGCGCCGCTCCTGACAGCGTCAACTACCTTGTCGGCAAGCTGTATGACCTGGTTGTGTGCAAAACCTCCGATGATGGTTCCGTTTTCGATCTCCTTCGGGGGAGCGCATCTTTTTGCATGCACAATGATTGCTGAGAAGTCCTTCTCCCTGCCCGGTTCCCTGTCGGGAATATGGGGGCAGCCCGGGTATCCCGACGAACCGGTGGTATATACGCGGTCGCGATAGCTGTCGCGCAACGGAACAATACAGTTGGTGGTGAATAGCACCGGCCCGTTGAAGGTCTCGAACTCTGTGGTCTGCTTCCACCATGAGTTGCCGTAGTTGCCGACAAAATGGCTGTATTTCTTGAATGCCGGGTAGTAGTTTGCCGGCAGCATCTCGCTGTGAGTGTAGACATCTACTCCCGTTCCCTCTGTCTGGCGCAGCAGCTCCTCCATGTCCTTCATGTCATGGCCGCTGATGAGGATGCCCGGGTTGTTCCTGACACCTATATTCACCTCCGTAATCTCGGGGTTACCGTATGCGGTGGTGTTGGCCTTGTCAAGCAGGGCCATCACCTCAACACCGTGCTTGCCCGTCTCAAGGACCAGCGCCACCAGCTCATCGGCGGTCAGGCTGTCATTGGTGGTGGCGGCCAAGGCACGCTGAATGAAGGCGTCAACAGTGTCGCTGTTGAAACCGAGGTTGCCGGCATGCTCTGCATAGGCCGCCATACCCTTGACACCGTAGGTTACCAGCTCGCGCAGTGACCTGATATCCTCATTCCCGGTGGTGAGAACACCCACCCGGGCGGCAGTCTCCATCAGATCCTCATCGTCGGCCGGCTTCCAGGTGGCGCAGGGGTGAAGATCACCAGGGATCTCTATCCCGTGATCCTTCATCTCACTCGTAAATTTTCCCCTGAGATCCAAACCTTCATGGATCCTCTCAATGATCCTCTCCCTGTTAAAATTGGCGTTGGTGATGGTTGTAAAGAGGGCCTCCTGGACAAACCTGTCAACCCTGGCGTTTGAATAACGGTTCTCACGGGCGATAGTTCCCAGGATTGATATCCCTTTGGCGACGTAGATCAAAAGATCCTGTACCTGTGCAACATCGTCTGTCTTTCCGCATACACCTTTGACGACGCATCCGGTTCCTTTTGCCGTTTCCTGGCACTGATAACAAAACATGCTCATTTCTTATTCTTTTAGATTTAGTGTATAAGTTAAAATATTTTTATATCCATTCGTCTTTCAATATCTTCCCGTCGATGCTTACCATAACTGTCCTGACAGGCACCTTCCGCGATGCTCCTGCCAGGGCTTTGCGCACCATCTGTACAAGACCGCTGCAGCAGGGCACCTCCATCATCATCACTGTTATTGTATTCACCCTGGCGATGTCAACCATGGCCTTCAGCTTTTCAACATATGTCTCCGTGCCATGGTCAAGCTTCGGACATGCTATTGCCAGCGTTCTGCCTCTCAGCCAGCTGTTGTGAAATGATCCCAGCGAAAAGGCCACGCAGTCGGCTGCCAGAAGCAGGTCAGCACCCCGGTAGGCAGGTGCATTGGGATTGACAAGGTGCATCTGCACGGGCCAGTGGGTCAGCTGCGACGGGATCTCTGCCGTTGCCGTTCCTGCGGCGAAGGCCGGGGCCGGCGTCATTAAGCGTTCTGCGCTGCCCGGGCAGCCACCTCCGTGATGCCGGTGAGCATTGCCATGTGTTCCATGTGCCGGGTGTTCACTGTGAGCGCCACCATGCGCTCCCTGTGCATGGCGTTCTCCGTGATCGCCCTCTCCGTGGCTTACACCAGGAGAAATACTCATTCCGCTTGAAACCAATGCGGCATCCGGATCAGGCTCCTGTGTCATCTTACCGCTGACAGCTGCAAGGACCCCGGCAAGGCTGAACGGCAGCTCGTTGCCGTGAACCTCCAGCCAGGTGGTAGCCTCTTCTAGGTACCCATACTCATGATGGTCTTTCAGGTGCCTGAGGTGGGCGATGACGGTGTTGGAGCCCTTGCCGGCCATCTCCTCTATCACCGCTATCTCATCATAGGGCTCAGCCTCACGCCTCTCAATGGTGATCGCTCCTTCGGGGCAGTATCCTATACATGCTCCCAGCCCGTCACACATCAGCTCCGATACCAGCCTGACCTTGCCGTCAATAACCTGGAGCGCTCCCTCGTGGCAGTTGGGTACACACAGCCCGCATCCGTTGCACAGCTCCTCGTCTATCTTAATAATATCCCTTTCCATCTCTTTATTCAATCTTCAACTGCAAAGGTAGCGACAGAAAACAACAGGCAATGTAACATTTGTTACAAAATACATTACTTTTATGGCCCAAACAGAAGAAAATGAAGTTTCCGGTACTCAACAGCTCACCTCTCTTCAGCGGCCTCACTGAATCTGAGATAGAAGCTGTGATCGAAAGTGTCAGCTACAGGTCGAGGTCTTACCCTGCCGGTGCCGTTGTGGTGATTGCCGGTGAGGAGATATCATCGGTGATGGTGGTGATGTCGGGCAGCGTACGGGGAGAGATGACAGATCTTACCGGCAAGACAATCAAGATTGAGGATGTATACCCTCCCCAGGCTCTTGCAGCCGCATTCATCTATGGTAAGGTGGCCCGGTACCCGGTCAATGTCATAGTTAACACTGATGCTGAGTTGCTTATCATTAACAAGTCCGAATTCCTTACTCTGATGAACCATGACCGCAGGTTACTGCTTAACTATCTCACGGCAGTATGCACCAGGGCACTCTTTCTGTCTGAAAGGCTCCGGTTCCTATCCTTCAGGACTATACGGGAGAAGTATGCCCATTACATCTCATCTCTTCCGGGGGCTGCCTCAGGCAGGGTGGTCATCGACCGCACGCAGCAGGAGCTGGCCGACTATTTCGGTGTGACCAGGCCATCGCTGGCAAGGGCCGTTGCCGAGATGGAGAGCGATGGTCTCATATCTGTTGAACGTCGTGATGTCAGGCTGCTTGACATCCGGCGCCTCTCGAGGTTGTCGGACGCATGATCCCCTTCCATCCCGGAAGGATCACCGCTGTGTATGATAATTCCACCCGGAAGTCTGTCCCCCGTGGAGGGTCATCAACTGGAGAAATAGCTCCTCCCGGAAGTCTGTCTCCCATGGAGGGTCATCACCCGGAGAAATAGCTCCTCCCGGAAGTCTGTCTCCCATGGAGGGTCATCAACTGGAGAAATAGCTCCTCCCGGAAGTCTGTCCCCGGGAAGGATCACCGCTATGTAAAATAATTCCTCCCGGAAGGCTACCCCCCCGGGAGGATTATTTTCATTTCAGGTCAATTATCAGGCGGGCTCATCTTTTTGCTGGACCCCGCCCTGCAGGTAAGAGCATCACTGTGCCAGGAGGCCGCGGTTCTCAAGCAGGGCCTCAATGCCCGGCTCACGACCCCTGAACGCAACCCACATCTCAAGTTCATCCCTGGATCCCTTGCGTGAAAGGATCTCTTTCTCGAAACGGGATGCCACCTCCTTATTGAAGATGTCACCAGTCTCCTTGAAGGCTTTGAATGCGTCAGCGTCAAGCTGCTCACACCAGATATAGCTGTAGTAACCGGCAGAATAGCCGCCAATGATGTGGCTGAAGTATGTTGAACGGTAGCGGGGAATGATCTCTTTTATCAGTCCGTACTTCTCCATGGCGCTCTTCTCAAACTCGCCCACATTTATCTCAACGGGCTCGGTGAGGGAGTGATACTCCATATCCAGTGATGAGGCAGCCAGGTACTCTATGGTGATGAATCCCTGGTTGAACTTGCCCGCCTTCTCGATTTTTTCAATAAGTGCGTCCGGAATAACTTCTCCCGTCTGGTAGTGCTTTGCATATACCTTCAGCACCTCGGGCTCAAAGACCCAGTGCTCCATTATCTGCGAGGGAAGCTCCACGAAGTCGCGTGAGACGCCGCTGGTATATTCAGTATTCGACAGAAGATTGTGGAGCGCATGACCGAACTCATGGAAGAGCGTGCTTGCCTCATCAGGAGTGAGAAGTGACGGTGAGTCTCCCGAGGGAGGAGTGAAGTTGGTGACCATGCTCACAAGCGGGGTGACAAATTTTCCGTTCTCATCGAGCCGCTGAGACCTCATGCCGCTGCACCATGCGCCGCCACGCTTGGAGGCACGAGGGTGGTAGTCGATCATGAGGATGCCGACATGCTTTTTGTTACGCTTCACCTCAAAGGTCTTGACATCCGGATGATAGAGCGGAATGTCATTGCGCTCGGTAAACTCCAGCCCGTAAAGCCTGTTTGCAACATAGAACATACCGTCAGTGACATTTTTGGCAGAGAAATAGGGTTTCGTCTCTTCGTCGCTCAGGTCATACTTCTCCTTGCGTATCTTCTCGGTGTAATAGAACCAGTCCCACGGTTCCAGTTTGAAATTGCCGCCTTCCCTGTCAATCAGCTCCTGTTGTGCGGCAGCCTCTGCCTTTGCAACAGGAAGGGCTGCCTCCCAGATCTGTGCAAGGAAATCAAGCACTGTCTCAGGCTCCTTTGCCATATTGCGCTCAAGGACATAGTCGGCATGACTCTCGTAACCCAGCAGTTTTGCCTTCTCAACCCTCAGCCTTACTATGTCGGCAACAATCTGGTTGTTGTCTCTCTCGTTGCCGTTGTTGCCGCGCATCATGTAGCCCCTGAACATCTTCTCCCGCAGCGCCCTGTTGTCAGCGTAGGTCATGAAGGGAATATAGCTGGGATTATGCAGAGTAAAAAGCCACTTGCCTTCCATATTCTTTGCCTTTGCGGCGTCGGCAGCCTGCGCCCTCACACCTTCGGGAAGGCCTGACAGGTCATCTTCATTATCTATTACAAGAGCAAAACCGTTGGTCTCGGCCAGCAGGTTTTCTCCGAATTTGACCGAGAGGAGCGACAGCTCACTGTTGAGCTTGCGGAGCTTATCCTTGTCTTCCGGTGAGAGACCTATACCGCTCCTGATGAAACCCAGATACTCATCTTCGAGAAGCTTGCTCTCTTCAGGGGTGAGGTCGAAGTTGTCGCGATTTTCGTATACTGTTTTAACTCTTTCAAACAGCTTTTCATTGAGTGCAATGTCATCCCTGTGCTTTGAGAAGAGTGGAGACATCTCCCTCTGCAGGGCCTGGATTGAATCATTGGTGTTGGCTCCGGAGAGCGGTCCCATGGCGCGCTGAACCTTTGACAGCAGCTGGCCGGTGAACTGCATGGCCCGGATGGTGTTGTCAAAGGTGGGCTCTTCACTGTTGTTGATGATGGCATCCACCTCAGCTATCTGCTCCTCCATACCTTTCAGGTAGGCAGGCTTGAAATGCTCGAACTTGATCTGGTCAAAGGGCGGAACCTCAAATGGAGTGTCCCACTCACAGTAGAACGGATTCTCACAGGCTTCCTTCCTGCACGAGACAGCACCCACAGCTATAATTAAAAGCATAATGAAAGTTTTTTTCATATCGTTGAAGTTTGGATTTACAGGTTAAAAATACCTATTTAAGGGAAATAAGAGAGATTATAAGCCTGTTTCAGACCTGATTTTCACATTTGTTAACCAGGTGACGGGCCTGATGCTGCAGATTTCAGGCTTGATTTTCACCTTTGTTAACCAGATGACGGGCCTGGTGCTGCACATTTCAGACCTGATAATACATTTGCCTATCCGGCGGCAGGCAAAAATCAGCCCTGATTTATTCTGATGTTCTCAACACTGCCTCTCCCTGGCAGTAGGATCAGCAGCAGCAAAAGAAAGAGGATGCCGTTTGGGGCACCCTCAATCAACCTAAACCTGATCGTAGACAGGCCGGACGGCCTGATAAAGGAAGGAAAAAAGTCTTTACCCCGCCTCTAACTGATAAGCTGGGGAAAATAAGATGCAATGAGTGCAGCAGCTTCAAAATCACTTGTCTCTCCGCGGGCTATGACCTTCTGATGAAAATAATCCATCCTGTCAAGCTTCGAATCATCAGTGGCAATTCCTAAACTGCCGAACTTTTTGTCGACCTTTTTGACGCCGAAAACGTTGCCGTCACATGAATACATGACACTGAGCTCATCGGAGAGAACAATGTAGTTCTTGCACCTGCGCTCCTTGTCGACGTAGACTTTGAGCTGCACGGGGCTTTTTGAATAGCTGATCAGATAGCACTTCATCTCCTCACCGGCAAATGCCATGGGCTGATCGCACAATTCAATGGTGTAGATTCCGAAGGGAGTATTTGACTCGCCTTTCGCAATGACCCTGCCGTATGACATTGCTGTCAAGCCGACACAGAGTACCAACAGAAGAATAATTCTTTTCATGACTGACCCTTTTTGGTTAAACACTTAACTGTCCATCGAAAAAAAATCGGAACTGTCCTTTTCCATTCTCTTTCCGTAATAAAGACCGTTAACCCCCTCTAATGCTGCATATTTTTTCTGTTAATCTTTTGTTAATCAACCTGCCATGCGGCCAACAGTCATATAATCAATGCGATAAGTCTGCAATAAACCTCTGTATACCCTTAAATCAATTGTAACATTTGTAATATGACAGGAATTGCTTACGTTTGTATTAATAAATTATCTCATGCAGCGGCTCGAACACAGGTTTATGATGAACCGCCTCGGAAGGAGGCTGTATCATTGCCTCATGTTCTACAGCAGATAACCTTTCATCAGGGCAGCCACCGGCTGCCATCCCGCAATTCATTCCCGTAAGACTCAATCACCTTGCAGTACAATGAAAGGTTTAATATTCAATGTAAAAAGATATGCGATACATGACGGTCCCGGCATCAGGGTCACCTTCTTCATGAAGGGTTGTCCGCTCGACTGCTGGTGGTGTCATAATCCTGAGGGCAAGGCGGCAGGCCAGGTCACCACCGAGCGTATAGACAGGGTTGGTGAGAGGGAGTTCAGGTCGGAAGAGCTTGTCGGTACGGAATATACGCCGGAGGAGGTGTTGGCGAAGGCTGAACGCGACAGGGTCTTCATGGAGCATTCAGGAGGCGGCGTCACCTTTTCGGGTGGCGAACCGCTGATGCAGCCCCGGTTTCTGGAAGAGAGCCTGAGCCTGTTGAAAAGTGCCGGATTCCACACCACGGTTGACACCTCTGGTTATGCTGCTCCTGACGTCATGAGATCAGTGATGAAGTATACCGATCTCTTTCTGTATGACATCAAGCTCCTTGACCCCGACGCTCACAGGAGATTTACCGGTGTTGACAACAGGCTGATCATCTCCAACCTCGATATGCTGCTTGCAGAGGGTGCGGAGGTTATACTGCGGATACCGGTGATACCGGGAGTGACGGCTGACAAGGAGTTCATGGAACAAATACGGCTTTTCATTGAGAGCCGGCACGGGGGCAGGATAAGCGGGATAAACCTGCTGCCGTATCACAAGACGGGTATCTCAAAGTACCGCCGCTTTGGGTTGCCCGACAGGATGGAGCCCTACAGCCAGATATCCAACGGGCATCTTGATGACTACATGGCGATCCTCCAGCCGCTCGGGATCCGTGTCAGGAAAGGCGGTTGACAAAAAAATAAACAGAGAAAAGACCAGGATATGAAAATGACAGAGAGAGTTATGAGGCTCAGGGAAGCGAGCCTGAATGCTACTGAGACCATAACCGCAGAGAGGGCGCAGCTGATCACACGGTTCTATTCCGGCCGGGAGGCCACCGGTCTCTCAGCACCTGTGCTCAGGGCACGGGCCTTTGAGTATCTTCTGCGTAACAAGGCCATCTGCATCAATGAGGGTGAGCTGATAGTGGGAGAGAGAGGTCCTGCCCCCAAGGCCACACCCACATACCCTGAGATCAGCCTTCACTCAATGCAGGATCTCGAAATCCTTGACAGCCGCGAGAAAGTCAGCTTCAGTGTTGACGACGAGGTAAAAAGGATATACAGCGAGGAGATCATCCCTTTCTGGAAGGGACGCAGCAACCGTGACCGCATAATGGAGCGCATGACACCTGAGTGGCTTGCAGCATATAAGGCGGGTATCTTCACCGAGTTCCAGGAACAGAGGGCGCCGGGGCACACTGTATTGGGCTACAAGATGTTTCATACCGGCTTTCTGGACCTGAGGAGGGAGATAGCTGATGCTGTTGCCAGCCTGGATTTCCGCAATGACCCGCAGGCCTACGACCGTAATGAAGAGCTAAAGGCAATGGACATTGCCTGCGAAGCCATCATCATGTATGCAGGCAGGCATGCCGGGGCCCTGGAGGCACTTGCTGCAGCAGAGAAGGATGCCGGTCGTCGCCGGGAGCTGGAGCAAATGGCGGCCATATGCCGCCGGGTGCCGGCACATGCACCCCGTACCTTCCATGAGATGCTCCAGCATTACTGGTTCATCCACCTGGGCGTGGTCACCGAGCTCAATCCGTGGGACTCATTCAACCCCGGCCGTCTCGATCAGCATCTGTGGCCTGTATATAAAGAGGGTATAGAATCAGGGACCCTTACTCCCGAAGCGGCATATGAGCTCCTGGGCTGCTTCTGGATAAAATTCAACAACCATCCCTCACCGCCAAAGATGGGTGTTACGGCACAGGAGAGCAACACCTATACCGATTTCTGCCTGATAAACCTCGGGGGAGTAAAACCGGACGGCAGCGACGCTGTCAACAACATGACATATATGCTGCTTGACGTTATCAGGGAGATGAGGATACTGCAGCCCAGCTCAATGATACAGGTGAGCCGCAAGAACCCTGACGCCTTCATCCACAAGGCGCTGGATATTATCAGGACGGGTTTCGGGCAGCCCTCGGTCTTCAACACTGAGGCTATCATACAGGAGCTTCTGAGGCAGGGCAAGAGCATCGTCGATGCACGCAACGGAGGGGCCTCGGGCTGCGTTGAAACGGGCGCATTCGGTACAGAGTGCTACTGGCTGACAGGATATTTCAACCTGGTCAAGATACTGGAGGTAACACTAAATAACGGTTTCGACACCCGCACCGGAACGCAATTGGGTCCCATGACAGGTGACCCTGCGTCGTTCAGCTCCTTTGACGACCTCATGCAGGCATACAGGGAGCAGGTAAATCACTTCGCAGACATAAAGATCAGGGGCAACAACGTCATTGAAAAGACCTTCGCACTCCACCTGCCGGTGCCCTTCCTGTCACTGCTGCTTGAAGACTGCATAGCCAACGGCAGGGACTACAATGCGGGAGGTGCCAGGTATAATACGACCTATATCCAGGGAGTGGGGCTGGGCAGCATTACCGATATCCTTACCTCGATAAGGTACAACATATACGATATGCAGCGGTTTACATGGCAGGAGATGCTGACAGCCATGAAAAACAATTTCGATGGTGCCGCGGAGATGCAGTATGAGATGATCTACAAAACACCAAAATACGGCAATGATGATGATTACGCCGATGCACAGGCTGTGGCTGTCTTTGAGATATTCCATGATGCCGTTACCGGCAGGCCGACACCCAGGGGAGGCATCCACCGGATCAACATGCTGCCGACAACATCACATGTCTACTTCGGCAATGTAACCGGCGCCACCCCTGACGGCCGAAAGGCCTGGGTGCCGCTATCCGAGGGCATAAGTCCATTCCAGGGAGTCGATCGCCAGGGACCGACGGCAGTGATAAAGTCAGCTTCAAAGATCGATCACCTGAGAACGGGAGGCACCCTGCTCAACCAGAAGTTCTCACCGGAGTTCTTCGAGGATGAAGAGAGCTATAGTAAACTCACAGCTCTTATAAGAAGCTACTTCAGCCTCGACGGACACCATATGCAGTTCAATGTTGTCAGTGCCGACACT
>CAZFIF010000026.1:0-20401 GCA_964519065.1 uncultured Rikenella sp. | reverse complement strand
GAGGAGGCGGCAAGACAGGGTGCCACTGCAATACTGATAGTCCATGAGACTGTCGGGGCAGGATATGACTACTCCATACCGAGAAAGAGTTCCATCTCACCCGGGCTATATATGGAACAGGCTGAAGGGGATATACCACCCTGCCCTGTCACCGGATGGTTAAGCGCAGAGGCTGCGGAGAGGATCTTCAGCACTGTCGGACGTGATGTAGAAAAACTTCGTGCAGAGGCATGCAGCACAGGCTTTAAAGGATTCCCCATGGGTACCGGCATCTCAATGACCATCGCTAACAGTCACAGGAGAGACAGCTCACAGAATGTGGCAGGCATTCTGCGCGGCAGCACAGTGCCTGAGGAGTGCATCGTCATTTCGGCCCACTGGGATCACTTTGGCATAGGCGAACCTGAAAACGGAGATTCAATCTACAATGGCGCTGTTGACAACGGCACCTCCATGGCCTGGGCCTTTGAGATCGGCGAAGCATTTGCCTCTCTCAGGGAGAGACCGGCAAGATCGGTGATACTATTCTTTCCCACTGCGGAGGAACAGGGCCTGCTCGGATCTTCCTGGTTCGCCGCCAATCCTCCGGTACACAGGGAAAATATCATAGCTGCTTTCAACAACGACCTCCTGCTCCCGATTGGAAGGATGAAAGATATTATGGTCACTGGCTTCGGACAGTCGGAACTCGACGATATGCTTTCCGAAGCAGCGGCCAGGCAGAATAGATATATCATGCCTGATCCCAATCCCGAAACAGGAATGTACTTCCGCTCCGACCACTTCCCATTCGCACAGGCAGGCATCCCGGCCCTCTTTGCCCGCGGCAACTGCGACAGCAGGGAGTTCGGGAAAGAGTGGGCCGCCGCTCAGGAGAAGGACTACATCACTAACCGGTATCATAAACCTGCTGACAACTATTACCCGGAGATGAATTTCGAGGGCATCGCTGAAGACGCAAAAGCCATTTTTGAGGTCGGTTACAGGATTGTCACCAGCAATATCAGGCCAGCATGGAAGCCCGGATCGGAGTTTGCCAACGTCAGATAAACAGAAATAGCAGCCCATAAGCAAGTTATTATCAGGCTTTAAATTAAGTTTTTCAATAATAACTATGTTTTATTGTTATTTTTGTAACAGTGTGAATTTATTAACATTTAATTATTATCTTTGCGATGTCTTTATAATAATAATAAGGGTACTTTAAAAAGAGGATTGCAATGAAAGTTGAAGAGATCTGTTCGGTTTTAAATGGGAAACTGGTATGCGGCAATGAAAGGGTAAAGCGCGAGGTAACTCATGCATTTGCATCCGACCTGATGAGTGATGTGCTCACCGTCAACTGCAACAACCTTCTTCTGATTACAGGCCTGGCCAATCTGCAGGCAATCCGCACGGCAGAGATGTCCGATATTGAATGTATTCTCTTTGTCAGGAACAAATCTGTCACTGATGAGATGAAAAACCTCGCTGAGGAACTAGGAATAACTTTGATAACCTGTCCCCTTACAATGTTCAGGGCCTCAGGCGAACTCTACAGGGCAGGAATGAAACCGCTTTTCTGAGCAGAAGTGCCAATGAACTTTGAATATAAGGTCGCGGGAGGCGACTTCACCCATGCAGGATATGCCTCCAGTCAGGTCAAGAAGATGCTGAAGCAGCTTGGCATTGACAGTACTGTCATCAAAAGGGTGGTGGTATGTCTCTATGAGGCTGAAGTAAATATAGTGGCTCACGCATGGGATGGCGTCATTAATATCGTGCTTGACACAGATACCGTTTTCATGAGACTATCCGATAACGGTCCCGGCATAGCGGATATTGAAATGGCTATGCAGAAGGGATACTCAACTGCCTCTCCCGAGGTCCGGGAGATGGGATTCGGTGCAGGAATGGGGCTGCCCAACATCAGTGCCAACGCTGACAGGTTCGTGATAACCAGTGAACCGGGAAGAGGCACCACTCTTGAAATTACTATAAATCTGAATGGCGCTGCCTGAAGGTATGGACAAAAGCTTTTTTCACCACGCACTCACCATCAACGAGGATCTATGTACCGGATGTTCCCTCTGTATGAGGGTATGCCCCACAGAGGCACTGCGCATCCGTGACGGAAAGGCAAGGCTGATTGAAGATCGTTGCGTGGACTGCGGAGAGTGTTTCAGATCATGCCCGGTACATGCGATCATAATTGAACAGGATGATTTCAGCCGCATTTTCGAGTACAAGCACCGGGTGGCGCTGGTGCCTGCAGTGCTTCACGGCCAGTTCAGGCATGAAGTCTCCATGTCAGAGATCAGTACCGTTCTAAGGAGCCTCGGATTCACATGGGTATACGAAGTGGAACATGGCGCTGAAATACTCAAGCCTGCAATTGATGAGCTCATGAACGTCAGGACTCTACCCCGTCCCCTCATCTCAAGCTACTGTCCGGCTGTCGTGCGCCTTATACAGGTACGTTTCCCGGCTCTCGTAAGACATCTCTCCACACTTAAGGCCCCATTGGAGATGGCAGCTTTCTACTGCCGCCGCGTACTGCGTGACAGGGGCGCACATAACTCTGAGATCGGGGTCTTTTATGTCACCCCCTGCGCCGCCAAAATCGCTGCGGTGAAATCTCCCGTCGGAGAAGAATCAACACCCATAAGCGGTGTGATCAACATGGATTTCATATACAACAGGATAAACCGTACTTTAAGGAATAAGGGCGAGCTGCCCCACGGTGATGACCATGCTTACTCCGTCAACCCTGACACTCTGCTCTGGAGCCTCACCAACGGAGAGGCATCATGCGTCAACGGACGCACCCTAGCCATAGACGGAATTAACAATGTAACCGAATTCCTTGAGCAGCTTGAAAATGATGAGATCACAGGCATTGATTACCTGGAGCTGAGGGCTTGTGATGAGGGTTGTGCAGGCGGGGTGCTCCTCTCCTCCAACAGGTTCCTGGTGGCTGAGAGACTAAGAAACAAGGCCCGCAACGTGAACCCGGGAAAGAAAGCTGCTGACAATGCTGACTTCCCGGATATTGAGGCATACAATGAATACCTCCTCAACAAGGTGAGAATCACTGACGAGATCAAACCCCGCTCCATGTACCGACTCTCCGGAGACCGTGATGAGGCAATGCGCATGATGAAACGTTCACGACGCCTCATGTGCTGGCTCCCGGGTACTGACTGCGGCCTGTGTGGCACACCGTCATGCCAGGCTCTGGCAGAGGATATCGTACGCCGACGGGGTGACATCTCACAGTGCGTATTTATACGCGAATCAAATATGGAGAAGGATCTGATGGACAGGGAGAGATCGAATGAGATAATGAAAAAAATCTGGGGCGAAAACAATTTTACAAAGAACTGCAATAAAAAAGGTGCTGAAAATGAGAGTAACTGATATAGCTGAGAAGCTGGGACTGACAGTATATTCCGGACACGAAGGACTCGGGAAAGAGATAACGGGAGGCTATACCTCCGACCTCCTGAGTGACGTGATGGGTCATGCCGGGACAGGAAATGCATGGATAACAATCCAGACCCACAGAAACGTAATCGCAATTGCCTCACTCAGAGATCTTTCAGTGATAATCATAAGCTGCGGCGAAAAACCTGGTGATGATACGATGGCCCAAAGCAATGAAGAGGGCATACCAATACTGGGGACGGATCTCTCCACCTTCGAGCTGACGGGCAGACTCTACGCACTTATTGGCTGACCATGAAACCGTACAGGGCTGACCTTCATATCCACTCCCTCCTGTCACCATGCGGCTCGCTTGAAATGAGCCCGCGTGAGATTATCTCACAGGCGATAAGCAAAGGACTGGATATGATAGCAGTGTCTGACCACAACAGTACCTGGCACTGCGAACTGATGGTAACCCTGGGACTGGAGGCCGGAATAACCGTGCTGAGGGCAGCCGAGATTACCAGTTCCGAGGATGTTCACTCGCTGGTCATCCTCCCTGATGAACCTTCAACCCGCTCATTCCAGGAGTGGATCGACAGCCACTGCGCCTGTATACCCAATAACCCTGAATTATTTGGAGACCAGGTGGTTGTCGACAGAGATGAACGGATCATAAGAGAGATATCCTGGTACCTTCCTGCTGCCCTCAATGCCACTGTTGACGATGTGGAGTCAGCGGCCCACCGGCACGGCGGGCTTTTCATCCCGGCACACATTGACCGGCCGGTCATGGGCATCCTGGGGCAGCTCGGTTTCATTCCTGATGACCTCTATATTGATGCCGTCGAAGTCGTCGGCAACCCCGGCGACCTCCTCTACCCGGTGATTCGTAACTCAGATGCTCATATACCTGAAAATATCGGCAGCCGCTTTACCGATTACCTGCTTGACCACCCCTCCTTCAATGAGCTGGCAATGGCTCTCAGGGGAGAAAAGGGAAGAGCGATAATACCGCAGGAAAGATGAAGGAGATTGCCCTGCATATACTTGACATAGCCCAGAACTCAGTACGGGCTGCATCTGGCCAGATCAATATCTCCATCAGCGAATCAGTTTCTGCTGACACTGTCACCCTGGTCATAGCTGACAACGGCAGGGGGATGGACCGGGAAAGCTGTGAAAAAGCCGCTGATCCCTATTTCACTTCGCGTAAAACCCGCAAGGTGGGCATGGGTCTTCCGCTGCTTCAGATGAATGCTGCCATGTCCGGCGGCAGAATGACAATTGAATCAGAACCGGGTTACGGTACTACCGTAACAGCCATCTTCGGTTACAGCCATGTTGACAGGCCTCCTCTTGGTGACGTGAGCGGTACCATAGCCCTGCTTATAATGTCAAACCCTGCCATTAACATAATCTACAGGCATTGCTGCGAGGAAAAGGAATGGAGCATATCAACCCGTGAGATCAGGGAGGAACTGGGAGAAGATGCTGTAACTGACCTGACCATCGTCAGATCTTTGAGAGAAATCATAAACGAAAATGTTGCTGAGGTAAGAAATTTCAAATCGGTATATGACAAATATTAGGTATTTAGTAACTTATTGGGGATAGTTTTGCCGATTAATCCGGAAACACAAATTATTGAGAATAAAAATATTTAAAATGGAAAAACTTAAATCACTTGCAGACTTAAAGAGGATCCGTGAGGAAGCAAAGGAAAAGCTTGAGCTGAGGATTAAGGGTGACAACCCTGAGGGTATGGTTCAGGTAAAGGTTGCCATGGCGACCTGCGGTATCGCATCGGGCGCAAAGCCGATTATGGATTTCTTTGTTGAGGAGCTTGACAAGAGAGGTATCGGCGCCGTCGTCACCCAGACCGGATGCATGGGATACTGTTATGCCGAACCCACGGTAGAGGTTCAGCTCCCCGGACAGGAACCGGTGGTTTACGGCTTCGTCGACAGGAAGAGAGCCGATGAGATCATTGAGAAATACATTAAGAACGGTGAACTGGTTGACGGAATAATACCGGTGAACTATGAAAAAATAGACTAATAACAGGGAGGAAACAGATGATGTCAAAATACAGAATGCACCTTCTTGTCTGTGGTGGGACCGGCTGCCGCGCCTCAGAAAGCAGTCTCATCGGCGAGAGTCTGAAGAGGGAACTTGAGGAAAAGGGCCTCGGCAATGAGGTACAGGTTATCATGACCGGCTGCTTCGGTTTCTGTGAGAAGGGCCCCATAGTGAAGGTTATGCCTGACAACACCTTTTATGTACAGGTCAAGCCGGAGGATGCCGCGGTCATTGTTGCAGAGCATGTCATCAAGGGAAGAGCGGTTCAGCGGCTCCTGTACACGGATCCGAAGACAAAAGAGCACATCAGCGATTCAAAGCACATGGGCTTCTATCGCAAGCAGATACGTATTGCTCTTCGCAACTGCGGATTCATCAACCCGGAAAACATAGATGAATACATCGCCCGTGAAGGTTATGCTGCCATTGGAAAGTGTGTCTCTGATCTATCCTCGGCCGATGTCATTGATATCATAAAGAAATCAGGCCTCCGCGGTCGCGGCGGCGCCGGATTCCCGACAGGGCTCAAGTGGGAGATTGCTTCCGGGAACAAGGCTGACCAGAAATATGTCGTCTGCAACGCTGACGAGGGTGACCCCGGCGCATTCATGGACCGTTCCGTACTTGAAGGCGACCCTCACTCCGTCCTCGAGGCAATGGCCATCTGCGGTTACGCAATCGGTGCGTCGAAGGGCCTCATCTACATCCGTGCTGAATACCCGCTGGCGATACAGCGCCTGAAGATCGCAATTGCACAGGCGCGTGACTATGGCCTCCTTGGCAACAATATCCTGGGAAGCGACTTCAGTTTTGACATCAACCTACGCTACGGCGCAGGTGCATTCGTCTGCGGCGAGGAGACCGCCCTTATTCACTCCATGGAGGGCATGCGCGGCGAACCCACAAACAAACCGCCGTTCCCTGCTGAGAGCGGGTTTATGGGCAAACCCTCCAACGTCAACAACGTGGAGACCTTTGCCAGTGTCCCGGTAATCATCACCAAGGGCTGGGAGTGGTTCTCCTCAATCGGCACCGAAAAATCCAAGGGAACAAAGGTATTCGCCCTTGCAGGCAAGATCAATAACGTGGGACTGATTGAAGTCCCGATGGGGACTACCCTCCGTGAGATCATCTTCGAGATCGGCGGAGGCATAAAGAACGGCAAGAAGTTCAAGGCCGTGCAGACTGGAGGCCCCTCTGGCGGATGCCTCACCGAAGAACATCTTGACACCCCGATCGACTTCGACAACCTGGTGGCTGTCGGATCAATGATGGGATCAGGCGGCATGATCGTTATGGATGAGGATGACTGCATGGTCTCCATCGCAAAATTCTTCCTCGAATTCACCGTGGAGGAATCTTGCGGCAAGTGTGCTCCCTGCCGCATAGGAAACAAGAGACTGTATGAATTGCTTACACATATCACCAAGGGCAACGGCACAATGGCCGATCTGGACCGTCTGAAGAACATGTGCAATGTAATCAAGGACACATCTCTCTGCGGACTTGGACAGACATCTCCAAACCCGGTACTCTCTACCATGAATAACTTCTGGGATGAGTACGTGGCCCATGTCACCGAAAAGAGGTGCCCTGCAGGCTCATGCCGCGATCTGATGAGATACACAATCGAAACAGAAAAGTGCGTCGGCTGTACCGCTTGCGCCAGGGCCTGCCCTGTAAACGCTATCACCGGAGAACGCAAGGGACCGCACTTTATTGACCAGGAGAAATGTATCAAATGCGGCGCTTGCTTCGAGAAATGCAAATTTGGTGCAGTGCTAATCAATTAATGACCAGGAAGAATGACGATGGAAACAATAAAACTTACTATAGACAACAAAGAGGTTGAGGTCAAGAAGGGAACAACCATTCTCGATGCTGCCCGGAATATGGGGATTGAGATCCCCACGCTCTGCCACATGAGGCTTGACGACCTTAACATTGAGAATAAGCCGGGCGGTTGCAGGATATGCGTGGTGGAGGTCCACGGACGCAAAAACCTCTCTCCCGCATGCATTACAAAGTGTGACAACGGGGCCGTTATCCACACCCATACTCCCAGGGTAATGAACGCCCGCAGGACGGTTATGGAGTTCATCCTCTCAGACCATCCGAAAGATTGCCTCATCTGCCCCAAATCAGGAAACTGCGAATTGCAGGATATGGCTATAAGGCTGGGCATCAGAGAGATACCTGGACAGGAGATTGCGGAGATGTCGACCTACCGGAAAGACACCTCACCCTCGATCATACGCGACCTGGACAAGTGCATCATGTGCCGCCGCTGCGAGATGATGTGCAACGAGGTTCAGACCGTCGGTGCTCTCTCTGCCGTCAACAGGGGCTTCATGGCTGCCGTGGCTCCCGCCTTCGAACAGAACCTGGAATATTCACCCTGCACCTACTGCGGACAGTGCGTCGCCGTCTGCCCCACAGGTGCCCTTACAGAAGTGGATCACACAGGAGACGTTCTTCGTGCAATAGCAGATCCATCAAAGACCGTTGTGGTTCAGACCGCACCTGCCGTCCGTGCTGCCCTCGGCGAAGAGTTCGGCATGAAACCCGGAACACTGGTGACAGGCAAACTTGTCTCTGCCCTCAGGGAGCTCGGATTCGATTATGTCTTTGACACCGACTTTGCAGCTGATCTAACCATAATGGAAGAGGGCACCGAGCTGCTTACCAGGCTGGGTAAGTTCCTCAACGGCGACAGTGATGCCAATATTCCCATACTGACATCATGCTGCCCGGGGTGGGTGAACTTCTTCGAACACAACTATCCTGACCTTAAGGATGTACCCTCTACGGCCAAATCGCCCCAGCAGATGTTCGGCGCCATCGCCAAGTCATACTTTGCCGAAAAAATCAAAGTCAACCGCAAGGATATGGTGGTCGTCTCCATCATGCCGTGCCTGGCAAAAAAATATGAGAGCCAGAGACCTGAATTCTCCGTCGATGGCAATCCTGATGTCGACTTCTCCATCTCCACACGTGAGCTGGCACACTTCATCAAACAGGCCAATATCGATTTCAATAACCTCCCTGATGCTGATTTCGACACGCCGCTGGGTGAATCCTCAGGCGCCGGGGTGATCTTCGGCAACACCGGAGGAGTAATTGAGGCGGCAGTACGTACCGCCTTTGAGATCTATACCGGCAAGAAACTCAATCGTCTCGACTTCGATGAGCTCAGAGGCATGGAAGGGGTCAGGCAGGCTACAATCGACTTCAACGGCCTCCCCCTGAATATCGGCATAGCCCACGGACTTGGCAACGCACGCAAGCTGCTTGATGAGGTCCGCGCCGGTCGCTCGAAATTCCATGCCATCGAGGTGATGGCCTGCCCCGGAGGATGCATAGGAGGAGGCGGACAGCCCCTGCACCATGGTGACTCCTCTGTTCTCAAGGCGAGGGCAAAAGCAATCTATGAGGAGGATAAAAACAAACCCATCAGGGTCTCTCATGAAAACCCCTACATCATCCAGCTTTACAGGGAGTTCCTTGGCGAACCCAACAGCGAGAAGGCACATCACCTCCTGCATACACACTATTTTGACAAGAAGGCGAAGATCATCATCAAGCAGTGAGATCTGAAACATTAATCTAATATTCAACGAGATGTCAAGTATAAAGATAGAACTCAGAAAGGAAGATGTTGACAAGATCAACGAAATATGTGATTCATTCGAAAACGAGCCGCTGGAACTGATAAATATCCTTCATAAGACCCAGGAACAGTTCGGCTACCTGCCGGCAGAGATCCAGGAGGTCATTGCTTCAAAGTTAAATATTTCTGCTGCCCAGGTCTACGGTGTGGTTACCTTCTATTCATTCTTCACCATGACGCCCAAGGGCCGTCATCCGATAAGCATATGCATGGGCACAGCCTGCTATGTAAGAGGTGCAGAAAAGGTGCTTGATGAATTTAAAAAAGAACTGGCAATACAGGTGGGGCAGACTACCCCCGATGGGAAATTCTCACTCTCGAGCCTCAGATGCGTGGGTGCATGCGGCCTCGCCCCGGTGGTGCTCATCGGCGACAAGACCTACGGGAGAGTGGCCCCGGATGATGTGCAGGACATACTGAAAGAGTACCAATAGTCAGCTAACGCTTGCGGCCTTTCGTGCTCCCCCTGGTGGAACTCTTCTTCTTGCCGCCTGAGTGCTGCCGACTGCTGACTGATGATTGCCGTCCCGACGCACTTCGCGGTCGGGATTGAGTCTCATCCGATGTCGGAGTCCCAAACTGGCGACTGCTTTTAGCCACCGTAGCCTTGGCGAAGGTGGCCGACTGCCGACTGCCGATTGCCAACTGCCGACTGCTGACTGAAGAGTGCTGACTGCCAACTGCCGACTGCCGACTGAAAAAATACCCCTTCTGCCTCTTTTTCTCTGCAGGCTCCCTGGCCACATAGACCTTACGCCCGCTGTAGGGATCGAATCCAAGATAGTACATCGCCGTTGCAAGCGTCATAGGCGTCGGAGTGAAATCCTGCACCTGTTCCGGATGCATCCCCATCTCCTGCAGTTCGCGCGACAGTGCTGCCATTTTCCGCTCCGTCGTTCCCGGATGGGCAGAGATGAAGTAGGGCACGAGCTCATATTTCACCCCGCTGCCATGAACTATGCCGAGAAACCTGTCGCGCAGCCTCCTGAAATGGCTGAATGAGCTCTTCCGCATCAGGCTGAGCACCTCATCGTCGGTATGCTCGGGGGCTACCTTCAGCCTGCCGCTGGTGTGATTCAGCACAAGCTCCTTAAGGTATTGCTCTTCATCCTTTCCTGCAGAGCTGTTAAACTCCCTCATCAGCAGGTCATACCTCACCCCGCTGCCGACGAAGGCCTTCTTGATGTAGGGTAGCGCATTGACCTTCCGGTAAAGCGCCAGCAGCTCCCTGTGAGAGGTATTCAGATTGTCACATACCGAAGGCCAGATGCATGAAGGCCTGGCGCACCTGTCACACCTGGTCTTATCCCTTCCCTCCATCCTGTACATATTGGCCGACGGGCCTCCGAGGTCAGTGAGGTATCCCCTGAATGAGGGCATCTTGCTGATTCGTTCCACCTCCCGAAGCACAGAGGTCACGGTACGGCTGCTCACAAACTTACCCTGGTGTGCTGCAATGGCGCAGAAGCTGCATCCGCCGAAACAGCCGCGGTGTATATTCACCGAGAACTTTATCATCTCCCAGGCAGGTATCGGGCCTTTCCGGTCATAGCGGGGATGGGGTGCATAATTAAAGGGCAGCTCATGGATCCAATCCATCTCTGCCTCTGTGGCAGGCAGAGATGGTGGATTGACCACCACCTGCCTGTCGCCGCACGGCTCTGTCAGCCTGACGGGCCTGGGACTGTTGCTGGTCTTCTCAAAAAGGACAAAGTTTTCGGCATAGGCCTTGCGTGAGCCCTTCATCTCCTGACAGGAGTGCATGATCTTATCCGTAACCCCGGGCATTGGCGGGGGCAACTCCCCGGCAGGCAGGAGGTAAGCTGACTGCGGCAGATCGTCTATTGTATTCACCCTCTCTCCCTGCCTGACACGCTGCGCCAGTTCCGTCACCGCCTTCTCTGCCATGCCGTATATCAGCAGGTCGGCACCGCTGGATATAAGAATTGACGGCTCAAGGGAATCCTTCCAGTAGTCGTAGTGCATAAGCCTCCTCATTGAGGCTTCAATGCCCCCGATGACTACCGGCACCTCCGGGAAGAGTCTTTTAAGAATCTGTGTATATACTGCCGTAGCGTAATCAGGACGGAAGCCGGACGCCCCTCCCGGGGTGTAGGCATCATCAGACCTCAGCCGGCGGGCAGCAGTATAGTGGTTGACCATAGAATCCATGTTACCGGCGGTGACGGCAAAGAAATAACGTGGCTCCCCAAGTTTGGTGAAATCGCGAAGGTCATCCTGCCAGTTGGGCTGCGGCACCACGGCAACGCGCATACCGGCAGCCTCAAGAACACGGGCAATCACCGCCGCCCCGAAGGAGGGGTGGTCTATATAGGCATCACCGCTGAAGAGGATGACATCAGCCCTCTCCCACCCCAGAGCCTCCATCTCCTTCTTTGAGGTTGGAAGCCAGTGACGCCTGATATTTTCACTGCTTTTCACGTCACCAATTTACATAATATAGCTAACTTGCCTGTGTAAGGTGCACCAAATAGGTAATCTTCATCACTCAGGCAGATGGTATCTGAAAGAGACAACAGGGGCTCAGCGAAGGCAGGCAAAGCAATAGCCGTCTGCCTGGTGGCTTTGCTCATAACAGCTCTACCGGCAAGAGTTGCTGCCCAGGACGCACCTGCAAGGCCTAAACTGGGGCTGGCGCTGAGCGGTGGAGGCGCAAAAGGACTTGCCCATATCGGGGTGCTGAAGGTGATGGAAGAGGCAGGACTGAGACCCGACTTTATTTCCGGGGTCAGTATGGGAAGCATAGTAGGCGGAATGTATGCCATGGGTTACTCTCCTGACAGCCTGGCAACATTGTTTCGCGATTATGACTGGGATGCAGCCCTCTCTGACAGGATCGATGAAAACAAGGTGATCTTTCTCGAGAAGAAGCACTACTTCAACAGTCTCATCTCCCTGCCCATAACAAGGAACAAGATATTTATCCCATCGGGCCTTATCAATGGTCAGCAGATAGAGAGCGGCCTGAACTACTACTTCTGGCCGGTACTTACTGTCACTGACTTTTCTCAACTGCCAATCCCCTATCTCTGCGTCGGCACCGATATTATAACCGCTAGAAAGGTAGTCCTGACCGGCGGCTACCTTCCTGATGCAATCAGGGCCAGTATGGCCATACCATCAGTATTCACCCCTGTCAAAATTGACACTGCACTTCTCGTTGACGGCGGTGTCGTAAGAAACTATGCAGTCTCCGAGCTCCGTGAGATGGGAGCCGACATTATTATTGGATCCTACGTGAGCTTCAGGGGTATTAAGGAAGAGGATCTGAAATCGGCATACGGAATCCTGAAACAGATAGGCTTCCTTACAAGCTTTACCGACTATGAGAAGCAGAAAGGGCTGACCGATATCATGATAGAGCCGCAACTTCCTGATGTATCAACTCTTTCATTTAACAATACTGACTCCATCATAAGCAAGGGATACAGGGATGCTCTCCCTTATTTTGAAAAGTTCAAACGGCTCGCCGATTCACTTAATGCAATCGCTCCGCAGCCACCGATCAGACCGATAACTGATATAAGCTCTTCCAGGTTTGACCGGATTGAGGTCATTGGTAACAGCATTATAGGCGATGACCAGATAACAGGCGTGCTTGACATAGAACCCGGACAGGCTGTCGACAGAAATATGCTTGCCGAAGGTATCGAGCTGCTTTATGGCAAGAGCTGGTTTGAGAAGGTCAAGTACAGGGTTCTGCCCCGCAATGATTCCCTGATACTACAGATTGACTGCATAGAGCGTCCACAGGCAATGCTTTACGGATCACTTCATTATGATCCTGCACTGGGCTCAGGCTTGGTTTTCAACATATCGGCCAGAGATCTCCTGACTCCCAGGTCAGTGATCAACTTCGACTCCTTTCTCGGGCAATACTACCGCATAAGGCTGAGCGCCATGCAGTTCGTTGACCGAAGCCAGAAGACAGGCATGGAAGCTTCATTCTTCGCCGACAATACTCGGCTACCACTTGTCAGACTGAGACACCAGACAGGAGCAATGATGAGCCAGAACTATATTACTTCTCTCTCCTTCAGCAGGAGGCTTAGCCTGAACCACATGATGAGCCTTAACGGATCACTTGAGAATCAGCACCTGATTCCTGATTATCTCACCACTGATCAAATTCGGAAAATCTCCTATAACTACCTTAAGCTCAACTACACTTATCAAGCTAACACTCTTAATTACAAATACTTCCCTGACAACGGACTGGTTTACTGCCTCTCCGCTTCTGCCTCCGGACTCCTTAGAGGGGCAGTGAAGGTGGGTACCCGCAGGTATGTTTACGATAAAGAAGATGACTCCTCGTTCTCCTTTGATCGATTCTACTCTGCCAGAGCCTCATTTAGCACATATGCCTCGCCTTCGGCAAAGCTTACCCTGAATTTCGGAGGGGAGGCACTCTTAGTTACCAGAGCTGATTCAGTCGCCTCAAACAATAATTTTTTCTACCTCGGCGGCCTTGACGCTGTGACAGACCGCACCGTAACCGCCGTAGGCTTCCACCCAAACCAGATAGCCGTAAAAAGCCTCGCCGGCGTCAGGTTTGGCGGGGACTTCGAGGTTCTTAAGGACCTCTACCTGCAGGCAAACGCCAACATCTTCGCTATCCGTGAGCCTGACCGGTCTACCGGATTTACTCTGGTCAGTGGTTACGGCCTGGGCATAAGCTATATGACCATTGCTGGCCCAATAACCATAGGAATAATGCATGGAGTATACGCCCGTGAACTCCTCTATAAACCGGTTAAGGGTTATGTAAGTGCAGGCTTCAGCTTCTGAACATCAGTGGTGGCCTGATTGTTGTTTTGTAATCAACGGAGAACCTTACTCTCCCTAAAAATGAATATCAACACCGTCATATTGCAACATAAGAGAGTGTGCAACCTCGTGGTCCGACGCAAGGTCAAACAGAGCTTTGATATTATGGCTGAAATGCTTGACAGTGTATCTGTTGGAGGCCTCAGGGATGAATTTCACGAGCTTCGGACGACCTACATGAACATCCTCAGGTATACTGTTGATGGCATCAGTGACCCCGAACGCCAGAAGATCTATCTTAAGCTTTTGCGTGATATCCTCCGTCTGAATGACAGGATCAAACAGGACATTTTGGCACATCACTCCTCATGGTACACATATTCTGTCAGAGAGCGGGAGCAGAGGGAGGAGAGACTCCGCGGCGGCAATATTGTAGAGAGCGTCGATGACCTCGTATTCAACTCAAGGCTCGACGAGATACTCTCATCCGCTGAGATCCTCAAATCCACCCCTGATAGTGACAGGGCCAGGGAGACGGAACATCTGTCAGGGATCATTTTCAACCACCTGTGGCTAACCGATTTTTACGGTGAGACAGAGGAGCGACTGGTAAAGATGCTTACCACCTCCGGCAGGTTCGAGTGGCATGAGATGGCCTCCTTTGTCAGCGCCGTAACCCTCAGCAGCCTGAGGATCTGGGACCCGGCCAAACTGAAGCTGCTCGGACGGCTCACAAACAACAAAACAGCGCATGTGGCTGAAAGGGCCCTTACAGGTCTCATATTCAGCCTCTACTATTACAATAACCGCCTAAGCCTCTACCCGGAGGTCATGGAGTCAGTCCGTGATCTTGCATCTGCAAAGAGATTCAGGGAACGCAGCCGGATGATCGTGCTTCAGGCCGTCAGATCACGTGACACCGAAAAGCTGAGCAAGAGAATGAATGAGGAGATACTCCCCAGGGTTGTGAAACTGAGACCCCGCATAGAGGAGAAGCTCGACCTCGACATGATCCTTGGTGAGAATCCCGGTGAAGGACAAAACCCTGACTGGTCAGAGATGTTCAGCGGTTCTGAAGAGATGTTCAAAACAATGGAGGAGCTCTCCAATCTTCAGATGGAGGGATCAGATGTCTATATGTCAGCCTTCTCGGGACTCAAGAAATTCGATTTTTTCAGGGAGCTGCGCAACTGGTTCATTCCTTTCTACCCTGACCATATTGCGGTTGATGACATCTTCAGAGATGAGATTCTCGGTCCGGCAATAAACGAACTGGCCGAAGCACTTTATAAAACCCCCTTCATCTGCAACTCGGATAAGTTCTCCCTCATCCTTAATATGAAACACCTGCCCGCAGAACAGAAAAGCATGATGCTCAAAGTGTTCAGGATGGAGCTTGAAGGACTGGAGCAGATGAAGTATGACGGTGAACTTACAGATCCGGAGGCGCTGTTCAGAACCAACGTGACCCAGTATGTACACGACCTTTACAGGTTCTACAAGCTCTCCGACTTCAGAAATGAGTTCGAGGACCTCTTCACCAGCAGACTGGACATCTACAACTCTCTTTTCTACAGGGAGATATGCGGTTCCCCTGAAGACGACAGGTCACTTGCCGATTATTTCTTCAGCAAGGAGTATTATTCAGATGCCCTTGCTCTCTATCTGACTCTTATCAGCACTGTCTCCGATGATGCCGAGCTATACGAGAAGGCCGGATACTGTTATCAGAAGGAGGGTGAATATGAGAAAGCGGTGGAAGCCTATTCCACGGCTGCACTCATTGACCCGAAGACCTGGACACTGCGAAAGACCGGATATTGCCTCAGAAGGCTGGGAAGGTCAGAGGAGGCACTGGAGGCATACCTGCGGGCACTCAATAATGAACCTGACGACCCGGGTACCATACTGATGACCGCCCACTGCTTTCTGGATACAGGCAGGTATGAGGATGCCCTGAAACATTATTTCAGGATTGAATATGAGAGTCCTGGCAATGTGAAGGTACTGAGGCCCATCGCATGGTGCTACCTGATGACGGGTAAGTACAGGGAAGCAGAAGGCTATTTTGGCAGGCTTGCTGCCAGCGGCCTTACGCCCTATGACCTGGTGAACATGGGCCACCTGGCTCTCGTCCAGGGATCCTCCCGCGAGGCTGCCTCGCACTACATCAGCGCACTGGAGAAAGGTGAACTCAGTACGGAGGCCTTCATAAATATCTTCAATGATGATACTCCCTTCCTGACGGCAGCCGGTGTCAGCGCTGACGACCTCCCGATCGTACTTGACTACGTACTGATGAGCCTGAAAAAGGATCAGTGACAACGGAATCAGCTTCATGAAACACCGGGGACTCCTCTTCACTGAGTAGCCTGAGCCAGGGCCTCCTGACTTCAATCGTCATGTCCTTTTTGTAATGGAGGATGAACATACCCCTGTTTTCATATCCGTCACTCCTGCTGTCACGCCTGAAATCGGGTTCCAGGCAGAGAAGAACAGGATTGAACAGGCCGGGATCTGAAAGGAAATTATTGCCGTGCAGGGCCATACCCCCGATGAAATACCATGCGATGTCAAACCCTCTCCAGGCGAAACTGCCGGCCATCGGTTCCGTCTGGAACTTTTTCATGAATGAAGTGCTGAATGCCTGAGCCTCAGGAGAGTCCAGGTCAACATAGCACTCTGCAGGTATGAAGAGCTCCAGGTCATAATAATATTTCAGGTCGATAGTCTCCAGATCCCTGACCTCAGGATATCCAATCACCTTGATATCATACTTGCGCAGGAGTGAATGGATGGCTGAAAAGGCAGAACTGATGACAGAGCTGTTTTTTGATGCGAGGATAACAATGTTCTCACGATCGGGGGAGAGCAAGTTTTCCAATGATGTGACTCCGCTGTAGGCATCGCGCCGTGATGACATCCCGGTAAACCAATATGGTACCGGGCCTATGGTATCAAGAGGAGCCACCGGTCTTACCACCTGCCTTACACTCTCCCACAGTATCATGGTAGAGGGATCATACATGGCACTGTCACTGTGGAGAAATATTACATTGCTGCCGGGATGCGACTTCAGCTCCCCGGCCATGATTCGCTGTGCTATCTTTTCCGATGGGAAAACCCTGTAGAGTGTTGGCCTGTTGCTCAGGATATCACTGTCACGCAGGGGAACCGGTGATACGACAGGTATATTGCGCTCTGCAGCCCATGTAGAAACCTTTTCAAGGTTGTATGAGAACACCGGTCCTATGATTAGATCAGCATTATCAAGCTTTCCTGACCATATAAGCCTGTTGATCTGAGTGGTGTCGGCATGGGTGTCGTATACATCCATCTTTATTGCAAGCCCCAGTGATCTGAGACTGTCTGCTGCCATCAGGATACCTTCATAGGCCTCCAGGAACGGCATGCTGCCTTCGTAGATCCAGGTGGAGGGAAGGGTCACCTCCCTGTATATCACATCACCCCGTATATCCTTGCGGGTGGAGTCGATATATGTTCTCCTGTTGTTCTCGGTAGTATAAAAAGGCAGCAACACAGCCACACGTACTTCACCTGTCAGTGATTTGACCTCTGTCCGCGCCTCCGGTACCGTGAATATCTCTGTCTCCTCCGGAACGAACATAGTATCCGGAACCTGCTCTCCAAGCTGTATGGTGTCTATTACGCTCACCGTCTCCCTCCTGCGGTAATCGGCAGAGACACGCCTGCGTGGTATGCGAAGGTAATCTCCTATCTGCGGGAAGAGTAAACCCCTGTTTTCCCTCTTCAACTCCTTGACTGTAACGCCATACTGCCTTGCAATCGACGCCAGGGTCTCGCCCCTCCTGACCCTGTGAAAGATGTATTTCTCATCACCCTGCTCTGCAGCGGGAGCTTCCCTGGAGATAACGGTAGCTCGCTCTACCACAGCATGAGCATCCCGCCCTGGCATTGTATCCTTGGCAGGCCCGGGCACCACATCACTCACTGCCTTCTGCATAGCTGCAGAGACAGGTATCTGCAGCATCTGCCCCTCCTGGATACCGTTATCAGGTATGGTATTCGCACTCCTGATCTGCTCAATGGTTACATTATATGCCCTGGATATCGAATAGAGGGTCTGCCCTCTCAGCACCACGTGGAGAAAATATTCCTTTCCATCTTTGACGGTCCGATGGTCCGATACCTCAACCGGTACCGGTTCCTGACCACTCAGCGGTGTAAGAGAGAATGTCACCAGCAGTATAACTACTGCCTTCAACAGCTGTCCGCGGAGCATGCACTTCCTTATCTTCATCATAAACTGAACATTCATTGATATCTGACCACCTTCCCGCAGTGTCACTTCAGCCCTGCCAGGAAAGCGGTTACGTTTCTCTCTATCCTCATGAGAGGATCTCCCGACTCATCCTTAACAAATTTCCTGCCGGTAATTTTTTCATATAACTCAATATAGCGTTCGGAGATCTCCGTCACTATCTCCCGGGTCATCTCCGGCACCTTCTCCCCGCTCCTGCCCTGGAACCCCTTCGACATAAGCCACTCTCTGACAAACTCTTTTGAGAGCTGCCGCTGCTGCTCGCCGGCAGCAAACCTCTCTTCATACCCGTCGGAATAGAAATAGCGTGAGCTGTCAGGAGTATGTATCTCGTCTATCAGGTAAATCTTCCCGTCGCGTCTTCCAAACTCATACTTCGTATCAACCAGTATCAGTCCGCGCTCAGCAGCTATCTCTGACCCTCTCAAAAAAAGTTGCATGGAGTACTCCTCCAGCATTCTGTACTCTTCTTCCGGCACAAGACCGCTGGCAATGATCTCGGCGGCAGAGATATCCTGGTCATGCAATCCCTGTTCGGCCTTGGTGGTAGGAGTTATCAGCGGCCTGTTAAAACGCTGGTGCTCCCTCATTCCGCCAGGAAGGGGAATGCCGCATATCTCTCGCGCTCCGGATTTGTAGGTGCGCCACGAGCTGCCGGTGAGATAACCCCTGACTATCATCTCCACGGGATAGGGATCACACCTGTGACCGACAGTGACGTTGGGGTCCGGTGATGCTACGTTCCATGTGGGGACAATATCGCTGACCATCTCCAGGAACATTGCAGCTATCTGGTTGAGCACCTGCCCCTTGTAGGGTATACCTTCGGGGAGCACCACATCAAAGGCCGAGATGCGGTCCGATGCAATCATCACCAGGTAGGCGTCATCAATGTTGTACACATCGCGCACCTTGCCCCTGTATATCCCTTTCTGGCCGGGAAAGCGGAAATCTGTCGTTACTATAGGCTTTGCCATTTTATGTCTGTTTTATATCATCATTCTCACGGTCCCTGTTTTTCTCCTCGGCATCGTATGCTCTCACTATCTGCTTGACGAGCCTGTGCCTTACTATATCGCGCTCATCAAAGCGTATTACCGAGATACCTTCTATTCCTTCCAGCAGCCTTATGGCCTGCAGCAGTCCCGACTCACCCCTGCGGGGCAGGTCTATCTGCGTAGTGTCACCGGTAAGTATGAACTTCGAATTTACTCCCATGCGGGTAAGAAACATCTTAAGCTGGTTTACCGTGGCGTTCTGGGCCTCGTCAAGTATCACGATACAGCTCTCCAGTGTGCGTCCCCGCATGAAGGCAAGCGGTGCAATCTGCACCGTTCCGTCAGCGAGCCACTGCTCAAGCTTGCGAAAGGGGATCATATCATTCAATGCGTCGTACAGCGGCTGCAGGTAGGGGTCAAGCTTATCTCTCATATCACCCGGAAGAAACCCCAGTCTCTCACCCGCCTCCACGGCGGGTCGTGTCAGGACTATCTTCTTGACTTCATGGTTTTTGAGAGCTCTCACAGCCAGTGCGATGGAGGTATAGGTCTTACCCGTGCCTGCGGGACCCTCGGTAATGATCAGGTCATTCGCCCGGTACTCCTTTACCAGCAGCAACTGGTTGACCGTACGGGCCCTCACCGGTTTGCCGCTGGTGCCAAAGACCAGCGCATCCTCAAACTCACCTTCTGAGGCAATGCGCATGTGGTCAGCATCAAGAATCAACCGTTCCAGGTCGCTCTCATCAAGCCTGTTGTAATGACGGTAATAATCGATCAGCTCAGCCATCTTGTCGGCAAAGAGGCTGACCTCTTCAGCCTCGCCTACACATTTGATCTCCCCTCCCCTGGCGATAAGCCTGACCTTCGGATAATAACCCTGTATCTGTTCAAGCAGCCTGTTGTTGGGTCCAAAAATGACTACAGGGTCAATATCATCAAGCGTTATTACTTTCTCTGTCATCAATCCTCTCTCTCTTATGCTCTCCCGGCTCTTTTTTTTAATGCCTCTCTTTACAAAGTAAACTTATTTTTTTCAGAAGATTATCTTTGCTGTAACAAATTTGGAATGGCACTGATCACACTGACCACCGAGTGGAGGGAAGATGATTTCTTTTACGGCATACTCAGGGGCAAGCTTGCCTCTGGCTG
>CAZFIF010000025.1:0-20521 GCA_964519065.1 uncultured Rikenella sp. | reverse complement strand
TGGTACCCGGTCCGATGAACGCTGCTGTGACCAGGGCTCCGGGGCCGATCCTGAAGGAGGGTCTCTTTTTTCCTGAACTCATTGCGGCAGGCGTTACGAAGAGCATAAATGTATAAAAAATAGACTAACGGTCTGAGGCTTGTACAGTGACCTGATGATTGCTTATCTCACTGCTGCTACAATGAATTTTTCAAGTATCTCATGAACGTGTTTTTTGACCGCATAATTACCGCCGGTAAAGACCACCACCATCTCCAGTTCGGGTATGACTATTATCTCCTGTCCGCCCCAGCCGCTGGCCTGGAACAGGCTGTATTTCTTTCCGCCACCATCAACCTGGTTGGTCCACCATGTGTACCCGTACCCGTTTTTGCCGGTATCATCAAGCGGGACACGTATTCCCCTGTTGTTTTTATAGTTTGTCCGGCTCCTGCTGACCCACTCTTCCGAGCTGATCCTCTTCCCATCCCATACCCCGTCATTCAGGAAAGTGATGCCTATCTTCAGCATATCGCGCGGTGTCATTATTATTGAACCGTCGCAGGCATAGACGCCGTTGTCAAAGTGATACCAGGAGACAGAGTCGATGCCGAGGGGCCTGAAGAGGTACTCCTGCCCAAAGTCAAGTATATCTCTGCCAACGGCATTTCTCAGTACCTCACCCAGGATTATCATATTCCCCCCGCTGTAGGTGAACTTCTCACCCGGTGTCGAAGTCATCTCCTTTCCCAGGATACATGACAGGGGGTCATCCTGGCACTCTATGTATATCCTGTCGATATCATTGTCGGTGGTGCTGTGGGCGCCGCTCCATTCATCCCACTCGAGTCCGGCGGTCATTGTCAGAAGGTGCTCCACCGTAATATTCTCCCTGCCTCCTGTATTGTACTGCTGATGATCAGGAAGCCATTTAAAGATGGGGTCATCTACATCAAGGAAGCCCATGTCGGAGGCTATTCCCACGATGGCCGAGGTGACGCTCTTGGTGCATGACATGATCATATGCAGGCTGTCGCGGTGCCATTGGATCCTTTCACCGTAATAGTACTGACCGTCCCAGGAATACCTGTTTCCTTCCATATATTCCTCGAAGACAAGCTTCCCGTCCTTCCAGACCAGCATCGAGTGCACCTGGTCGTACTTGTTGGCATATATCCGGCCGACGGCTTCAGCCATCGGCTTTTCATTCATTCCTGCCTCACTGAGTGTGCCTGTTTCTATACCGTCATTGCAGTACAGGGGTGGTGAATAGGTGTACAGGTGGGAGTAATCCTTCCGGCATGAGGGAAAGATAAATATCCCAAGGAACAATATGAACAACATTTTTTTCATCCCTCTCAGCGACAGTACTTGAGGAGATACAGATGATTGAGTACAAGCATAAGCCTTCATGATTGTTTCTCGTTAATTGATTATGGTTCTTCTTTATTGCCTCTATTCGTTCCTGCTATTGTCAGGTCAGTGTTATAACCACGTTTCCTGTTTTTTGTCCTGTCTCAACATACCTGTAGGCATCAACAATATTGTCTATATGATAGGACCTGTCCACCAATGGTTTAAACTTGCCTGACTCTACCAGTTCCTTCAGGAAAATTACATCCTTTTTGTTGATTGAGGGCAGGGGAAACAGGACTTTCTTACCACCAGAGAGCGAAGTTAAAAGAGCCAGAAATATATTTTCACCATTTTTCCCCAGTTCAGTTGAAATGTAGATTCCATCTTTTTTCAACAGTGGCTTGCACTTCCCGAAAGAGCTTTTTCCCACAGCATCAAAAATAAAATCAAATTTCTGATCGATCCTGGTATAGTCCTGTGTCAGATAATCAATCACCTGGTCAGCTCCCAGTGATCTGACTGCCTCCACATTTTGGGTACCGCACACAGCAGTTACTTTTGCGCCAAGATTTTTTACCAGCTGGACAGCGGCTGAGCCTATTGCTCCGGAGGCACCATAGATCATAACCTCCTGTCCGCTTTTTACTTTAGCTGCCCTGATATCGCACAGGGCATAATGTGCACCCTCAGTTACCGGCGCTGCCTGCTCAAAGGTCAGATCATCGGGCATAGTGCTTATGGCATCAGTTTCTGCTATGGTCATATATTCCGCATGTGCTCCGAACCTTGTGTCGTTAAAGCCAAATACCCTGTCCCCGACATTAAACAGTGTGACATCTTTGCCAACGGCTTCAATAATCCCGGCATACTCGTTACCGAGAATTCCGAATTTTGGTTTGAAAAGCCCGCTGAAGAACCTGGAGACAAAGTATTGGGCACTGCGGAATCCGCAGTCGGTACGGTTTACTGTTGTGGCACAGACTTTTATTAATACTTCACCGGACCCCGGTGACGGTTTTTCCACCTCTGTTAAACTGACGACTTCCGGAGGGCCGTACTTCTTATAGACTGCTGCTTTCATCTGATGGTATTGATATCTCTGTTTCCTGTCGTACAGGAATTTTATTACCTGCCATTAATGGTTAATTATCTTAACAGTTGCAGGTTATGTGACACCTTCCTGTCAAATCGTGATGCAGGTTGTGCCGACTGCAACCCACGATATTTATAACGTTCACTTCCATCACTCACACAAAATGCTAAGAGCTGTGGTTACGTCTCACTATTTTCACAATACGACTATATACTATCGTCGCTATATTCCAATTGTATTTTCCATTTGAGTTATTAAACTGAATAATAACTGCATCAATATCTCTGTGGTATCTTGCAATGCTCTGGTAGCCAGGTATCCATCCCGTATGGTCATATTCGTAAATGGAGGAGTAGATCTCCTGTTCTCCTTCTTCAAACAAGGAGCCATCGTTTAATGCCCGCAGGAATATACCTACATCCTCTGCTGTAGCCAACATTGAGCCATAATCAACATCCTTCAGATCATCCTCAATGCCAACGTAATAGCCACTCATCACATCGTCCATATCCACATCATGAATCGAACCGAAGGTATTTTCAAGGCCAAGAGGATTTAGAATTTCCTCCCTGATGTATTGGAAAGTGCTTTCGCCCGCCACCTTTTCTATGAGTTCGGAAATCAACAAATAGTTGGTATTGGAATACCTGTACTTTTTGCCCGGTTCAAAGTCGGCCGGCAGATCAAGTACCAGTTCAAGCGCTTCTTTACTGCTTTTCGGCGGGTTTTCCCAGAATCCTGGAGTGTCTGTCAGATTAGGAATGCCACTCCGATGCTGCACCATCATTCTCAGGGTAATTTTATCCGCATTTTCAATTCTTCCCACGAGCTCCGGAAAGTATTCTGCGAGCGTTTTATCCAATGACAAACGGTTGTCGTGTACCAGCCTGGTGATTGCAACGGCATCATACAGCTTGCTGATACTGGCAATCTTGAATAAGGCCTGAGGGTAGGCAGGTATTTTGTTTTTCCGATCATGCCAGCCGGCGGTATAGAACGCCGGTGGCTTGCCTGCTTCGTCGACATACACAATAATTCCGTCAAATCCACGGTCAATGGCTTCATTTACCTGTTCCTGAACCGTATCAGGCAGTGGTTTTATCCAGGTCCATACCAGAATCCATGGCACGAAGAAGAGGGAGGCTATGCTTGCAACAATAAGTACTATTCCGAATATTCTCCGCACGGGCGGGACAGGCTGTTTTGTCTGTTTCTTTTTCATAATGTCGTACTAAAGATAGAAAGTGTTTTTCTATCAAATTGTTCATAAGGTATGAGGATGTGACAAGTGGGGGAGTAAGGGCTGTGACTTAATGCTCTATTTTAGCCGCTATGGCGTAAGACGGATTGCTTAATGTCCGCACTCCTTGTTGGGCTTTTGTGGCGAAATGGTGGAAACCTCATGATCTCCACCTGCAACCAGTTGTCTTACAGGTTTTTTTCCGGCAAGGCCGCTGGCTCCTGCACCCTGATGCCCTTTTATTTCAGTTCAGGATGCTTCTGAGCAACCGGACCTGCTCGTTATTTCCAAGGACAAAGAGCATGATGCCTTCTTTCAGAACGGTATCCGATGATGGGTTAAGTGTGTACTGACCGTTTTCCTGCTTGATCCCGAGGATGCTTACACCTGTTTTTTCCCTGATTTGAAGCTCTCCGATTGTCTTGTTGGTGTTAGGGTTTATCCCCGAGCATGATATCTCATAAAGTGAAACATCGCCGACACGGGGCAGCATTATTTTTTCGACAAACTCATTAATGTCGGGTTGAATTACCAGTTTAGCCATTTTTTGTCCACCGACTTTGTCGGGCATAATAACATTGGTTGCGCCGGCCAGCTTCAACTTCTTATCGTTGGCTATTGCCGATGCACGGCTGATAATTATCAGGTCAGGGTTTATTTCGCGGGCAGTTAAAACCACGAACAGGTTATCGGCATCGCTTGCCAGGGCACTGATAAGCGCCTTGGCATTCTCAATCCCCGCTTTATGCAGCACGCTATCGTCGGTGGCGTCACCATCGATATAAATTATTGCAGGATTTTCCTGCAAGTACTGAATTACTTTAGGCCGGTTTTCAATTACTACAACCGGAATGTGGTTGGAGAGCAATTCGTCCACAGCCTGCGAACCATTCCGACCGTACCCTACAACAATCACATGGTCCTTCAATTTCGATATTTGTTTTTCCATTTTTGTTTTGACATTATAAATGCTGCGAAGTCTTTCGGAGAAGTATTTGGTTATCAATGAAATGGCTAAGGCAAAAAACCCAAGGCTGAGAATGATCAGCACAATGGTGAACCACATCCCCTCGTACGATAGAGGGCGAACCTCCCTGAACCCGACGGTGCCAATTGTAATTATTGTCATGTAGAGCGCCTCCGTAAAGGAGTAATCCTCAATACGAATGAATCCAATAATTCCAATTAGTATTATGGCTAACAGAATTCCAAACGCTATAATAATTGTACGACTGCTGTGGGACTCCATAAAAGACTGCTCAAGGAAATTATAGTTTAAATATATTGCATTTTAGGGTATTGACGAACCGATGCTGAAAAATATGTATTTGCGCGATCGATATATCTTGTATTTAGCCGTATTTTGCCTGTACTTGATGCTACTGAAAAGGGCAGGAATCCAATTCTCACAAAAAATGTACTCAAAAGCAATCGTCAGGAGACCGGGCAGGAACTTCGCCAATGGGATAACCACTTCGAACCTGGGTAAACCGGATTACAGCATAGCCCTGCAACAGCATGCCGCATACTGCGATGTGCTGGTACGATGCGGAGTGGAGCTGATAGTCCTGGACGCTGATGAGAGATATCCTGATGGCTGTTTCGTGGAGGACACAGCGGTGGTCAGCAACAGGGTGGCAGTCATATCCAGACCGGGCGCCGCCTCAAGAAGGGGAGAGGAGGAGGAGATAGCACGACTCCTCGCCGGATACCGCATAACCGACTCTGTCAAAGCACCCGGCACCCTGGAAGGCGGAGATATTCTCAGGGCAGAGAACCATTATTATATTGGCCTCTCCGCAAGAACAAACATGGAGGGCGCCGGCCAGCTGTCGGCAATACTTTCAAAACACGGTTTTACCTCCTCTGTCATACGGGTAGAGGCAGGACTGCATCTGAAATCAGATATTGCTTACCTCGGCAAGGGGAATTTTATCTCAACACCGGCATTTTCACATCTGGCCGGCGCGGCAAACACCATCGTGCTGGATAGTGATGAGTACTATTCGGCCAATTGCTTACCGGTTAATGACTACCTCCTGATCCCCAAAGGATTCCCGAAATCGAAGAAGAAAATCACAGAGCTCGGATACAACATTATTGAAGTTGAGATGTCAGAGTTCAGAAAGATGGACGGGGGACTAACATGCCTGTCGCTGCTGTTCTGACGGGCATGTTAAATATGAATGTCAAGGTACAATGACCCTGACGTGGGTTTTGACCACTGAATAACCGCTTAAATCCCACCCGAGGAGGACAGGAGAAGCTCAGCAGAGCTGATTTTTTTGTCTGTTGTGCTGCGTCTGTATCAGATTAAAAACTATCTGATATTGTGTAATTTATCAGTCTATTACGTTTAGTTCCACTGATTTTAAGTCGACAGAGCTTCTGCCAACATAAATGGTGAACTTGCCAGGCTCAACCACTTCGTGCATGTTACGATCGAAATATTTTAGCTTGTCGGGGGTGATTTCAAACACGACGGTTTTCGATTCTCCTTTTTTCAGGAATATTTTTTCAAAGCCTTTGAGCTCGAGTATCGGGCGGGTTACGGTGCTTACGTTGTCTCTGATGTATAACTGTACTACTTCCTTACCGTCGTAATCGCCGGTGTTTGTAACTTTAACTTTTACGGTTGTGCCGGCATCCTTCTCTATCTCTTTTTTATCGATGGTCAGGTCGGAATATTCGAAGGTTGTGTAGCTTAAACCATATCCGAAGGGGAACAACGCCTCGTTCTTCTCTAAAACATACCTGAGTACAAGCGCTGAAGCTCTTTTGTTATAATAAGAAGGGATATGTCCAACCGAGCGTGGGAACGAAATAGACAATCTGCCCGATGGGTTTACCTTGCCAAATAAGATGTCGGCAACGGCATTTCCGGTTTCTTCACCTTCATACCAGCCTTCGATAATAGCCGGAACCTGATCCTTGATTTTTACGATGCTGATCGGTCGGCCGTTCATCAGGTAAACGACGGTTGGTTTGCCGAGTTTCATAATTTCATCTACCAGAAGTTGCTGACGGCCAAATAAGTTCAAATCGTTTCTGTCGCCAACGCGGGTACCGGTGTTTTCACGACAGATGCGTGGTGTTTCGCCGATTACCAGCACAACAAAGTCTGTTGTTTTTGCCACCTCAACAGCTTCTTTGATTAGTTCAAGGTCAGACTCTTCCGGGTTTAGTTCAACTTCCGGGCTGCGCCAGTAACCGTCGCCCAGATGGATTTTACAGCCTTCAGCATATCTTACTTCCGCTTTTGAGCCAACGTAGTTTTTAATGCCCTCGAACACCGTAACTCCCCGCTCGGCACTATACAGAGTGGTATACCCACCTTTGTAAACATGCCTGGCATTAGGACCAATTACCGCAATAGATTTTACCTTGTTCAGGTCAATGGGCAGGGTGTTGTTTTCGTTCTTGAGCAATACTATTGATTCATGCGCAGCTTTTAACGCAAGAGCTTTATGTTCAGGGCAATTATTAACCTTCCTGGCATATTCGGCATCGGCAAAGCGGTTTTCGAACAGGCCTAACCTGAATTTGAGGCTCAGGATGTTACGCACTGAACGGTCAATATATTTTTCATTCACCTTACCGGTCTCCACCAGTTGTTTAAGGTTTTTAAATGCCTTTGTTCCGGGGAGTTCTACATCCATACCGGCTTCTATCGACATTTTTGCAGCTTCTTCGATGGTCTCAGCTGCGTGGTTCAGGTCAGCGATTCGCTCTATACCGCCATAATCGGACACAACAATGCCTTTAAACCCCCACTCGTTTCTGAGCAAATCAGTAAGCAGCCATGTGTTAGCATGGCACGAAACGCCATCGTATTCAACATACCCTGCCATAACTGATGCAAGGTTTGTTTCTTCCACGGCAGCACGAAATGGAACAAGGTCAGCTTCGCGCATGGTGCGTTCATTCATGTAGTTGGCAGCCAGATTAAGGCCTCCCAGGGGCTGGGCTGAGGCTCCAAAATGTTTTATAGTAACCCCTATATGGTCTTTCCCGATAAGGTAGTCTTTGCCCTGAAAACCGTTAACAGCAGCAATAGCATATTGTGAGGTCAGGTATGGGTCTTCTCCGAAGGTCTCTTCAGTTCGTCCGTAACGTGGGTCTCTGGCTATATCGAGGTTAGGCGATAATGACAGGTTTGAGCCACGGCTACGGGCTTCCCTGGCAATTGCAGCTGTAATTTCTTCTACCAGTGCCGGGTTCCACGAACTACCTACAGCTATGGCCTGCGGAAAAACAGTTGCTCCGGCCATCATGACTCCATGCAATGTTTCTTCGTGGACAATGGCAGGAATACCGAGTCGTGTCTTTTCGAGCAGGTATTTCTGAAGCGCGTTGATTCTGCCGACAGTCTCTTCCGGGAATAAAGGTTCTCCCGAACGACTCAGTTGCCCGATACCGTGTTCTATTTCTGCGATCGACTTTTCCGCCAGTTCTCCTTTCAGCGTATCCATCTGTATGTTGCCAAACGAACACATCTGGGCTATTTTCTCCTCAAGCGTCATTTGACCCAGAAGGTTTTCAACCCGGTCTTCTATGTTAGCTTCCGGGTTCTCGTAAATATCCATTTTGCCATTTTTATTGGCATCAACGTATTGTGCAAATAAATTTGGAGTTAAAAGGAGAAATGAGCATACCAATATTTTAATCTTCATCTCTGTTTGGTTTCAATATTTTCATAATTATTGTAAATGTCGTACAATTTTTTATAATGATGTAAATCTCCTCGAAAGCGTTTTTAGCATACGACACAACACCCTTTCAGAATTACTTTTTATCCATAGGATACTCCAATAATGAATTGTATTAAGTTGAAATATTTTCCACGGAATGGTCGGAAACAGGAGATTATGTTCACTTAACATTAGCTTAATCACCGAACAATTAACAATGCCCTGATAAACATAGTCAAACCGCTCAGGTTTTGCCGTTATTACATAACATTGATATCAAATTTAAACATAAGGTACAGATGTAACCAGTAACAAGCGAAATATGTTTTGAAGAGAAAAGGGGTATGGATGATGAGCGTTGAGGTCACGGCGGTGGTTAACAGCATGCAGGCAGTTATATCCGGGCGGGGGTGGCGCCGGGGCGCTGCCCTCTTCCCGCCTTAGGATTATTATCTTTGGAAAGAAAATGAATATTCATCCATCAATGAATGCTATCAAGATTGTTTTGTTGACTGCAGCCATAGTGCTGTTGACGTCATGTGCCACCTCCGCAAGCCGGGAGAGTGGCGGCGAAGAGCTCTATAATGTCGGGTTCAGGGTGATTACGATGCAGATGATGGAGGACGGAGTCACAAAAAACCTTGATGTGGCGGTGTGGTACCCGACTGCTGATCAGCCGCAGAGCTTCAACTACGGTGGGCCTACATACGGTAACGTGGCTTATGGCGGTGCACCGCTGACAGGCAAGGGCACCTTCCCGATGCTGGCATTCTCACATGGATATGGCGGATGCGGCATATCATCAGCGTTCTTCACCGAAAAACTGGCATCGCGGGGCTGGATAGTCGCCTGTCCTGACCATCACGACCGGCAGTCGGCAGCCCGGTCGGCCACAGGCCGCAACCCTGACCTCGACCGTAGGGACTTCCTTGAGGGCGCCAGGGAGATAGTGAGCACGACCCCGGCAGAGCGGGGTAAGTTTATGTATCGTCCGGATGAACTGGCAGTTACCATCGAAGGCATGATCAGGTCACAGCTCTTCGGCGGGATGATAGATACAACGCGCATCGCCGCCGGGGGGCATTCATTCGGAGGATTCACCTCAACAGCCCTATGCGGGTCAATACCGGAGTACCATGACACCAGGATAAAGGCGCTGCTACTCTTCTCCACAGGGGCGGCAGCATACCTGATGACAGAGGAGGAGCTGTCACAAGTGGCAGTGCCGTCGATGCTCATGATGGGCGAGAAGGAGAGAGACCAGAAGAGAGGTGTGCTGACGATGGAGGAGCTTGAGATGACCCTCTTCAATAACATGCCGGCGCCGAAGTATTTCCTTGAGATAAAAGGAGGGACGCACTTCTCATTCAACATACGCACCTCTGACGGGCCGGGTACCAGGCTGCTGAGCGGCAGTGAAAAGGAGTTTGAGGTCATAAACCGCTATGGCATCGCCTTTCTTGAGAAGTATGTTGCCGGTTGCCCATGTGATGAAAGTGTTTTGAAACAAGGTGATCCGATGCTGACAAGGTATGTTGTCAGGCTTCCGGCCTGGTGAAGACCATTGTCAGGTGATGATATTTTCTATGGGCAACTGGGGAGAGTCAAACCCGAGCATCGCATTTATCAGCCTGAAATGAGTGAATTGACCCAGGGTGTCAACTGTTATCCTTTCAGCCTTAATAATACCGCTACGAAGCAACATCTCCCGCATTGTTCCATGTAACAGGTATGTGTCCGGGGTCAACCATCGTCGACCGTCAGTAAACACTACATTGGCGTACGATGAGTCTGTTATGCATCCCTCCTTTACGATGAGTATATCATCTGCCAGATCATGGTTAACCAACCCGGTAAGAGAGCTGCGGTCGAGGTATTTGTGGTCATAGGTCAGAGTGTCTGCATGAACCAGCCTCAGTGTCTGAACGGCTGCAGGAACATACGGCGTGAATTCTGTCGAGACAACTGTCCGGCCATAGACGACGCGGCATCTGTAAACACCCGACCGGCAATCTTCCGGAACATGTATATAATCAGTGAGCCGTATCTCATCTTTAAGACCGTAAAGCTTTCGCCGGGACCTGTTCAGCCGCCTGTCATGCAGATCGAGGTTACGCGCTTCCCCGTTGTCAATCCTTATCGTCTCAAATAACAGGCACATAAATCTTGTCAATCATCTCATTGTATTCTGAAAGGGGATCACTGAATGACGTTATTCCGCCGCCGCTGCGGTAGAGGTAACTGTCATCACGCTTCCCGATGAAGCGGATCATTACACAGCTGTTGAGATCACGACCGTCAAAAAGGCCGGCAACCCCGGTGTAATAACCCCGTGTCATTCCCTCTGCCGATGCAATGATCTCCGTTGTCTTCTTCTTGGGAGCACCGCTTACCGATCCGGCTGGAAGCAAGGCAAAGATGATATCACCGAGGGATGATGCATATCCCTCATCCAGGTCGCCGCAGATCTCCGAGCTGACCTGTAACAGTCTCTTTTCGTTCGTCTTAAGAGTATCAAAATACCTGAACCTCTCAACTCTCACCCTTTTTGAGACCATGCTCAGGTCATTTCTTATCAGGTCAACAATGGTGTAGTGTTCGGCAGTCTCCTTCGGGTCATTTAAAATAACATTCTCAGCATCCGGGATGGTGGCATCAATGGTGCCTTTCATCGGGAACGACCTGATCTTGCCGTCACTGATTATGACAAATGTTTCCGGAGAAAAGCAGACAAACTCATCATTAAGCCATATTTTGTACCTGGCACTGCTCATATGGAATATCTCCGCCAGGGTGGAATTCAAATCGACAGGTGTGGCGCATGTGAGATTCAACAGAAATGTATTGCCGTTGGCAATCTCATCCTTCACTTTCCTGAATTTTACAAGGTAGTCGGCATAGGTCTCAGGATATTTCACCAGCCTTGCCGGGGAGAGCCTTTCGGGTGAATTACGACAGTTTGTGATGCCGTTGATGTCATAAAGAAGATTTTCGGGATTAATTTCATCGAGCCTGTAGGCCAGCGGTTTGAGCTGTTCGAAATCAATGATGAAAAGGAACGGTATGCCTGCTCCGGCCCAATCGTTCATTTGCTCTTTAATTGTACTTTTACGTGGCATACTATTCCCTGAGCAGCAAATTTATGAATTACCGGAGACCGAGAATTCTGATAGTGGATAATTATGATTCATTCACCTTTAATCTTGTCCAGATTATCCGGGAGTATGACAGGTGCGAGGTTGATATTGAAATGAATGACCGGATCAGCATCGCGGGTGCCGGAAGGTATGATGGCTTTCTCTTTTCGCCGGGGCCGGGTATTCCTGCCGAAGCACCGGTGATGGCGGAATTGCTGGGGGAATACGCCGGCAGGAAGGGTTTTCTGGGGGTGTGCCTCGGGCACCAGGTGATCGCGGAGACCTATGGCCTTAAGCTTGAAAGACTCGATGCCGTCCGGCACGGGATAAGCACCAGGGTAAGACCTGTAGAGCCTTTTGACTATATCTTCAAAGGGATGCCGGCTGAATTTGGCGCCGGCCTGTATCACTCCTGGGGTGTGTACCACGACAGCAATACCCGGTATTCTGACCTGAGCCTGAGGGTGACGGCGCTGAGTGATGACGGCATCATCATGGCTCTTGCACATACCGGGTTCAATATCAGGGGCGTTCAGTTCCACCCTGAGTCATTCATATCTGAACAGGGGCCATTGATTGTTCAGAACTGGATTGACAGCTTAACGATGGACAGTGGCCGGTATAGTGAAGCCAGCCGGTAGTACTCTTTGCTGAAGGCATCTGTATGGCTCTCCTCATCTCTTTCATCATACACGATAAAAATCCTGCCGGGGAGATAAGGCCCGAATGAGTCTCTGTTTATTATCACCAGCACTGATGCCGGAAAGGTTATTTAGTGAGCTTCCCCTCGTAATAGGCTTTGAAGTCCTTCCAGTGATAAAACGGCGGAATGTCAGTCTCAACGGGTATCACTGCCTCTTTTTCACAGTGCAGGACTTTTACAATTATATCACCGGTTTTATCATTCCTGAAGAAGATCAGCTGAAGGTTAGCTCCCATGGGTGATATCCTGAAATCACTCCAGGAGGTATAAACCTTTTCAATGTCGGGCTCCTGCCTGAAGGTTCCGTTGATATCCATCAAAGCAAACAGCGGACTTATATATGAATCGTGACCGAATCTCAGGTCAGCAGATATATTGTTTCCTTCAATGGCATCTTCGGCACAATCAAGAATGTTCCTTAACAGCAACTTTGTACTGTCCAGGGCCTCCTGACTTGTAAAAAAATAGTACCTCCTGAAATTTGAGGCCTGCCACAGTATGAACAGCTCTTCCCGCGAAAAAATATCACTCATCGAGATATCCAGGTGTGGGATGTCCTGGAGGTCTGATGCAATGGCATACAGGTCATTCATGAACGACAGGGGTGATGTGACATGTTCCTGTGCATATTCAGGGTCTGTAAAAACCATGGAGAGAAATTGATCAGTATCAAGATTTTTTTCCAGGAACCTGTTTGTGACGGCATTTAAGGAGTCCCTCTTATAAAGCCCATAGGCATTATTGAGGTAGCTGTTTCTCGCCGACGCCTCTCTGGTCATGTTTATTGCAGGATTTAATTCCTTGAGGCGTTCATTGTTGGCTGCCATGCTGAGAATGCATCGCGGTACGGTTGTCGACCGGCTGTAGATATTACATTCACGCCCTTTTTTTGTGGAGAACACTTCCGGGAAGGAATGAAACATACGCCCGGCAATATCCCTGTGTTCCATGGCTCCAAGCTCGGAAAGGTCACCATAGCGCATATATGCATCTGCGGCGGCGATGCTGACCCGCTCATAAAGACTTTCGCCCAGTGCTGTCAGTTTGCCTGCGGCGTGAGCTTTGCCAAGGATTGTGTCCGGATTGACATATGGGGAAGCTGAGGAGAGCCAGCGTGAGCCGTGACGCCCGTAATGACTTATATAAAAGGGTTTGTACCCGCGTGGCGCAGGTGTGACAGGAGTGTTAACATAAATATACTGTTGATAAATGCCTCCCGCATGCCTGCTGTCACTGAAAAATTCTTCCCGGGTTGTCTGGGCAAGGGTGAAGAGAGAGGACAACGATAAAAGAACAGAGATAAAAATTACCTTCTTCATGATTAAATCTTTTGGTTCCGAAAAATAGTGCTTTTGCAGATCGGATGCAAGATGAACAGTAGTTTCCGGTGCAGGGCTGCCGGGATCAACTATGGTTGATCAAAGTACGAACAGCACATATATGTTCTGTCTGTATGCTGAAAGCAGCACGGTGGAACCCGACTCCCCGACACCGATGGGATTTTCAGTCAGATGTGTAAGAGACTGAGCCAACGCTGAGTATAAGCTGACCGCGTGCAGGTGCGGGGTGGGGCGGGAGCGCTAGCCGGCCACCAGTTTTACCATGTAGACGATATAGACGGCCAGCAGCAGGGCGGCCTCCCACCTGTCGAGCTTTTTCTTCTTCCCGGTGAACATGAAGACAAGGAGAACGATAGTTCCCAGGCCGAGGAGATAAAGGTCGGTATTGAAAGAGACATCATAACCAATAGGCCTTACCAGGGAACTGACACCAAGTATCAGGAAAATATTGAAGATATTGGACCCGATTATGTTACCGACGGCAATGTCATTGTTCCTTTTCAGTGCCGCCACCACTGATGTCGCCAGTTCAGGCAGAGAGGTGCCTGCTGCGACAATGGTCAGGCCGATGATCTTCTCACTTACACCCATCGCTGTTGCCATCTCGATGGCGCTGGTGACGACGAGCCTTCCGCCAATGACAAGCCCTGCCAGGCCGATAAGTATCAGCAGCCATATCTTACCGTGAGAATGAACCAGATCAAGATTCTCCATCTCCGCAGGATCAGCTTTGAGTTGCCTGTAAACGTAAAAGAGGAACAAGCCAAACATAGCCAGCAGGATCACTCCGTCAACCCTCGAAACAACCTGTTTGTCCGGCAAAAAGTGGTCATTTGCCAGAAAGAAGAGAAGTATGATTGCAATGAAGGAGAGAGGTATCTCTCTTCTTACGGTGCTCGATTGAACAACCAGGGGAGTTATGAGTCCGGCAATGCCGAGTATTACAAAGAGGTTGAAATTATTGCTTCCGATAATATTGCCAAAAACGATCTCCTGGTGGTTTTGCAGTGAGGCGAAAATATTGACAACCATCTCGGGTGCTGAGGTCCCGAAGGCAACGACGGTCAACCCTATTGCCAGGTCGGACACATTGTGCTTCTTTGCCAGCGAGGAGGCACCGTTAACAAGCCAGTCGGCCCCCTTGATCAGTACAACAAAACCCAGTATCAGCACGCCAATCTGTAAAAGCATAGTCACAGGTTTAATCGCATTAGTTCCTTTTCCCGGGGTTTACGGCTGACTCCTGTTTCGCCACGATAATCCCGCTCTGCGCCGGTAAAATTAATCAATTGTCCCGTATCCGGAACCTGGAACAGATAAGTGCATCAAAATCTTTCAGGGCACGGTAACGATTATCTTACCCCGTGGTTTGCCATTCACGGCGAGGTCAAAGGCGTCGGCGGCATGCTCCAAAGGAAAGGTGTTTTCAATGAAGGGCTTGAGCTTACCAGCAGCATACAGCTCCTCCAGCTCCTGCCAGTCCTCCGGGCGCCTCCTCATATTTGCCGAGGTAAGCCGTTTGCCATGGATAAGCCTGGTAGCAAGTATTGAAAAGTACGGGGGAGGAATAAACAGCGTCGAGGCATACGTGCCTCCCCGTTTCAGCAGGCGACGCGCAAGCCGGAGATCCATTCTGCCATAGGCATCCATGATTGCATCGAATCTCGTGTTGCAGTTTGCCATTTCTTCCCTGCTGTATCCCATGATCTTATCAGCCCCGAAGCTCTTTGCAAGCTCACTGTTTGCCTTGCTGCATGTTGCGGTGATCACTGCTCCCCTGGCCCTGGCTATCTGGATGGCAAAATGACCCACTCCGCCGGTGCCGCCGTTGACCAGCAGCTCCGTGCCGTTCCCGACGCCGCATTTTCTCAGTCCGTTGAGGGCGGTGAGGGCTGCTATCGGCAGTGATGCCGCCTCGCTGAACGACATGCCTTCCGGTATGAGCCTGACATTGGCTTCATCCACTGCACGCAGCTCAGCCAGGGATCCTCTTCTGTCAAAGAGTATCGACTGCGAGCCGTATACCCTTTGCCCCTGAGAGAGTGACGTCACGCCGGAGCCGGTCTCACTGACGATACCGGCAAAATCGGCCCCGAAAATGCGCGGGAACCTGAATCCTGTAATAAGCCTGGCAGCACCCTGCATTATTTTCCAGTCGACCGGGTTAATCGATACAGCCTTTATCTCTACAAGTACCTGTCCCGGGCCGGCTACGGGGTCAGGCAGATCACCGAGGAGAGAAACCCCGGAATTGCCATATGCTGTTGAGTAGTATGCTTTCATGATATCAAGGTAACTATTCCATGACAAAGTTACGAGACGATTGTTCATGGGACAACGCAAAACAGGTAATCCTTATGCAGGGATAGTTCACATTACACGTAAACCTTTTGCCGAAAGGTGAGAGAGACGTTGATGCAGATGCCTGGATACAGTTGACTCATTTTTGATTGATTTTCAGGTCAGGATTTGCTATATTTGTATTCTGATTTCCAGCGGCTTGCCACCGAAGGCAGGCATAAGTGATCTCAGCGGGAAGGTATGATGGAGACGGTGAAGAAAAAGGGTGGAAAACCTGAGTGGATGGAGATAATATCAAGGTACAACAAGCCTGATAATCTCAAGAGCTGGTGGCAGATAATCAATTCAGTTGTGGCATACCTGCTTATGTGGGTCCTGATGATCTGGTCGCTGAAGATCTCATACTGGCTCACACTGGCACTGGCTATCCCGGCGGCAGGGTTCCTGGTGAGGACCTTCATAATCTTTCACGACTGCGGCCACGGGTCGTTCTTCAGATCGAAACGCATGAACACAATCATAGGTGTGATCACCGGGTTGCTTGTCTTCACTCCCTACCATCGCTGGCACCGCGACCATCACATCCATCACCAGACAGTGGGAAACCTGGAGAAGAGGGGTACGGGAGACGTGATGACACTGACGGTGGAAGAGTACCAGAAGAAGAGCAGGTGGCAGCGCTTTGTCTATCGCCTGTACCGTCATCCGGTGTTTCTCCTTGGCATTGCCCCGATGCTGCTGTTTGTGGTCCTGTATCGCCTGCCCAGGAAATATATGTCAGTGAGGGAACATGTTTATGTTCAGCTTACCAACCTGGCACTGGTCGCGATAGTGGCCGTCATGGTAATGACGATAGGGTGGAAAGCCTACCTGATGATACAGATACCGGTACTGTACATTGCGACGGTGCATGGCGTGTGGCTCTTTTACGTACAGCACCAGTACAGGCATGTCAAATGGAGCGACGCGTCATCATGGGACTACAAGACGATGGCCCTGGACGGCAGCTCGTTCTTCAAGCTCCCGGCGGTGCTTAACTGGTTTACCGGGAACATAGGATACCATCACATCCATCACCTCAGCCCTCTCATACCCAACTATAACCTTAAGAGGTGCAATGATGAAAACCCGCTCTTCCGCCAGGTGAAGCCGGTGACGTTCTGGTCGGCATTTGAGTCGCTGATGCTCAGGCTGTGGGATGAAAAGAGGGGAATGCTCATCAGTTTCAGGGAGAGGCGTGCGGCCGGTGCCAGGAAGGATCCGGCTGTTGCCCTGTAGGGGTTAACGGACAGCCTCATAGTGATGCTGTTACTGAGAAAGAGGCACCTGTTTTTCTAGCCTGCGTTATCGTAGGCCAACTTGAGCCAGTCGATGACCTCCCTGTCGATTTCATTCGCGTCAGTGAGGTTGATCCTGTGCGAACACATTGCATTGGAGGCAGTGACGGCTTCCAGCCTGCCCTTCGGCTCCTGGCCTTTCAGGTTGATGGCTATTTCAAACCGGGTTCTGGTTGCCGGCTGAAGCATCGCAAACTGTTTTTTTCTGCGGAGGCTTACATAAGCATTCTTGGGGGCAACCTCAATGTCATTGCCAAACTTATGTACCTCACCCAGCAGCTGGTCGTACAGCGGCCTGAGATGCTCCTTACCTCTGTACTGCTTTTCAACAAGGTCGTCCTTGTTTTCTGCAGAACCTGCATAGGAGCCTTTAAGCTTGTGAGCAATGAGGTTTGCATAACCGTAGGTCATACCGTGCTTCTCCTTCAAAAACGCAATCACGTCGCCGTGTTTCGAATACTTTTCCTTCTTCACAATGGCTATCCACTCCTCCAGTGTTCTGCCGGTGTTTTTGTGAAGGTTGCTGATCATTGTTTCTGCTCCCTTGTCCATAGCGTTATCTTTTACTTACCATGTTTCGCCTGCAGGTAATCGATGGTTGTTCCCATCAGCCTCTTCAGGGCATTCTGATCAATGTCAGAGAGTTTTTTGATATAGATGCAGGCCGCACCCCTCTTGAATTTCCCCAGTCCTTCGAGGAGGTGCTCATGCTCAGGGGCGCCGGAGTAGACATAGAGCGATATGGCTGCTTTGCGGGGCGAAAAGCCCACCAGTGGCCAGTCGCCCTCCTGGCTGCTTCTCTCTGACTTATAGTGATACTGGCCGAAGCCTATTATGGAGGTTCCCCACATCTTCGGCTCGAAGCCGGTGAATTCACGCATCAGCTTCAGAAGCTCGAAGCTGTCTTTGCGTTTCTGTTCAGTATCGGCAAATGTGTTGATGAAGTCGGTGACATTCGCGTCTGTCTGTTTTGTTTTCAGTTCTGCCATGGGAGGTCATTATTTTATAAAAAGGTTTCTGCGGGTAAATTGTTCAACGATGTATTAAAATTTACGGCAACGATCCCTATTAGCAGGAAGACCTACCGTTGGTCCGGTGTGGACCTATACGGCAGGCCTCCCTGCCCCGGTATTACATCGGCTTCACCGGTACGCAGATGTCTACCACGAACTTACCGTCCTTCGGTTCCTCCGGGTACATCTCGAAGCAGGGCTTCTCGTCTGGCTGGTATCCGCTGGCAGGGAACCATTCGCCATAGAGCCAGTCCCATGCCTCCTGGAACTGCTGTGCATTGACCTCAAAGCGGGCAATGACATATTTTGCAGCCTCAAGCTCCATCTTCCCGATCTCGCCGTCAACCTTCGTCTCGGGTGGCACGGTGATGCATACGCTCATCCTGAGCTTGTCCTCGAGGGTGACTCCCGGGTCGTCATGATAGATCACCAGTGATCTGAAGTCCTTGCCGCCAATGAGCCCGCGGGGACCGGCCCATGCAAACAGCCTGTTCCAGAGACGTTCGAAAAGCTTGTCGTCACCCTTGTAGGGTCCGATGTGCCTGATGTAGGCGAGAGTCATCTTCGGGAGTTCCTTAATCTCCACACTTTTGTTCAGTTTCATATTTGTCCTCCATTTAATTGTTTGTAATTCAGGACAAAAATATGGGATCGCCTTACCGTCGGGTTGACCCCTGTTGCTATCCGTTTGACTGAAATTGCTATTCTGTGATTTATTGGCCCTGTACCGGGTAGGGGACACCCCGAAGCAGTTCTTGAAATTGCGTGAAAAGACTGATATATCAGGAAATCCGCATTTAAGTGCCACCTCGGAAATGGTCATCTTCGTGTTAGTCAGCATCAGCATGGCCGCTTTCTCAATCCTTACCCGCTGGATGAACTGGAACGGTGTCTCACCTACTATCGAGTGGAATATTCTGTTGAAATGGTATTTGGAGAAGTTAGCCACTGAGGCCAGCTCGCCAAGGGTCATAGGGTTTTCAAGGTTGGCATCGATATAATCCAGGGTTCTGTTGATCCTGGAGATGTATTCTGTCCGTGAGGTATCAGGTTCGTTCATACCGTTTATAGCCAGGTGGAAAGCGTTCAGTCCAGTTCCCGGAATACCTCCAGGAGCTTCGGATAGAACGAGTCAAATGTCGGAAATCTATTCCTTTCAGCTTCATACAAACCTATGTTTTTCAGCAACTCATCCATGCAGATGACTCCCCGCCCAGCCTCCTTAGCATATGCGCGTTCCCCGGCTTCAGCGGATTCAATGTATGCCAGATGGGTTGTGACCGCTCTTATGACAAACTCGTTGATGCACTCCTGCCAGTCACCACAGACATTCTTCCGGGCAACCCCGGGAATTTTATTGTAATTGGCTGAATAGTCCTTAATGTGATCCCAGTACTTTTCTGTCAGGGGATTGATGTATGGATGACTGAATTCATGCCTTATCATATACTTCAGGTACTCCCCGTCGCCGAAGAACGGCTGGCCATCCTTAATCGCACGCGGGCCCAAAGTATTGTAGATATCTCTCTTTTGATCAGCATGCAGGAGGGAATTACCGAAGCCTACCGGGCCGTAGAGTGACACAAGAACAATATTGTACGATCGCTGGTTGTGGCCGTAGAAATTTTCCAGCTCCGCGATGTAGTTTGCCGGGCCCATAGAGCTGATAGTCTGCTGCGCCAGTGAAGCGTAGAATCCGCGGTGTTCATCGAAGAATTCACTGAAGGATGACCTGACGGCGAAGTCGCGAAGCAGCTCCAGGAAAGCTGTGAGTGAGTCGATGCCTCCTATGCGACTGATGACAAACTCATCTGTTTCGATATCGCTTCTCATGCAGAGTGACTCATCAGCCAGGAGCATGATATTCGACGGGGCGCTGAAGTTCAGCATCCCCGGCAGGAGGCTGAGCCTGTCGAGCATCCTCACCGCAGGGTGATCCCTGTACGGGCCGAAATGCCGGGCTGCATCCCCCGCGTAGGCGGACGAATCCTTTGCCATGAGGAAAGCAAAGGTTTGAGGGTATTTGCTGACGGTCTGGACGATGGATATCAGCTCAACCTGCGGGAATACGCCAACAGTGATTCGGTTGTGCTCCAGCATGACAGGTTCAGGAAGCCTGAAGTCAGTGGTCACGGTCATGGCAGGAAGAGAGAATGAAAGCCCGGAGAGTACCAGTATTGTGAGCAGCCTTTTCATATTGTCAGAACGATTGAAGATTTCATGAAAGACAGGAATCGGTAACCAGTGCTGCAACGAGGCAAAGGCGAAAAAAAATGAAATATCGCTTGCGATATAAAAATATTGATTATATTTGCATCGTGTACGATAGAA
>CAZFIF010000024.1:0-21328 GCA_964519065.1 uncultured Rikenella sp. | reverse complement strand
TTTCAGCTGCATGTGTTCCCTGAGATACCGGTATGCCAGGTCATCCCTTCCTGTTGCGGCATATAAATCACTGAGTATGAGAGAGGCGTCTGAGACAATCAGGGGGAGGTCCTTTTCCTTGCCCAGTCTATAGGCCGTGAGACTGTTTGAAGATGCCTGGTTGTAGTTACCGCGAGACTGCCAGATGTTCCCAAGGGTTATATAATATTCGGGAGGAACCGGCAGGTCATTGTCCGAAGTTATGGTCATGGCCCTTTTCATGTACCACAGGGCGGAATCGGGCTGTGACAGATGAAGCAGTGTGGAAGCCATATTATAGCAGCTGGAAGCTTCTCCCGAGGGGAAGTTCATCACCCGGTTCAGGTTCAGGCTTTTGCGCTGATATACGAGAGCGCTGTCGAATGCACCTTGGGAGTTATGTATCTGGGCGATTGTGTTACAGATCTTACTCACCTCCCAGAGATCATTCCTCTTCTCTGACAGTGAGAGATGCTTCCTGCTGAATTCCAGAGCCTTTTCATAGTCGTTCTGGAAGTAGTATGCCAGTCCGATACTGCCGTAGGCTACAGACATTCCGGCGGAGTCACTCTTCGCCTCCCACAGTTTAAGGGCTTCAAAATAGGCATCTATTGCCTGGCTGAAGAGGGCCATATCCTTATAAATGTTACCGAGGCTGTTTGTGGCATCTGCCAGTGGAAGGGTGTCCTTCACCTCTCCGGCGGTGGTGATGGCTCTTTCGATGTAACTTTTCGCTGCCTCCAGATCCTGTCTCTGCCGTGCAAGGTATGAGAGGGCGTTGAGGCTGTTGATCATCCCGCGGTGATCACCTGCTTCTTCAAAGTATTTCAGTGCAAGGTTGCTGTATTTTTCCGATGAGACCAGGTCACCTTTAAAGCTGTAGACATAAGAGAGTCCGTAGCATGCCCGGGCCTGCCCGGCAATGTCACCGGTCTCTTCATATGTGTTTAGTGCCAGCTTATTATAATAATGGGCGCTGTCGCCCTGGTTGTATTTGGCCAGGTAGGCCATCCCAAGGGCCAGGGAAGCATCGGCGATGCCTTTGTTGTAGCCTGATGACCGGGATGCACTAAGTGACTGGTGGGCCATAAGTATCGACAGGTCGGGGTTTCTGCGGGCATTGATGTATGCCTCTGTTGACCGACTGTTGATGAGTGCAGTATCACTGTTATGCTGCACTGAGGCTTTGGCTTCCCGGGAAAAGGGAAGCAGCATCAGCAGAATCACAAGCGAGGCTGCGGGTTTTATCATTGATGACGTCATTTCATGGAAACCAGAGACCTAATTTCGCAATAATCCCGGTCTTTTCAAACAATCCTGTTCAGAATACAATGATCTCCGTCCTGATGTTAAGCGCATCTGCCTGCAGCAGGCGTCCGGATAGCACCTCTCCTGCACCGGTGATGATCTTGATCACCTCGCAGGCCTGGTATGAACCTATGATCCCGGGAAGGACTCCTATCACTCCCTGTTCCGAGGGAGTGGCATCTGCTGCAGCACGAGTCTCCTCAGGGTAGAGATCCCGGTATGAAGGCCCCCCCCTGTGGTTGAAGACAGATACCTGTCCCATAAACTGGCTGACAGCGCCATATACCATTGGGATTCCGGCGGTGCGGGTAGCGTCACTGATAATATATCTAGAAGCAAAGTTATCAGTGCAGTCGACCGCGATATCATAGCCCTGCAGCAGCTCCGACGCGTTCTCCCGGCTGAATCTCACAGGATAAGTGCGCACTGTTACCAGGGGATTGAGAAGGGCGAGTTTTTCAGCGGCTGCCTCCGCCTTGAGGCGTGATATATCACCGGTGTCATAAAGTATCTGTCTCTGGAGGTTGCCGGGTTGAACCTCATCATGGTCAACTATGCCCAGGGTGCCTACTCCTGCTGCAGCAAGATACAGCAGCACCGGTGATCCCAGGCCGCCGGCGCCGATGACCAGTACTGAGGCACTGCGAAGCTTCTCCTGTCCCGGTTCCCCGATCTCAGGGATGATAAGCTGCCTGTTGTACCTGATGCTCTCTTCTCTTGTCAAACCAGCCATATCTCTCTTGTATAGTTATTCAGTCATAATAGGTCAGGGATCTGCTAAGCTGCCTTCTTATCAGTTCAAAGAGCTGGCAGGTATTGCGTTTCTCTGAAAGCGGGGGGAGGTGATCAAAGTCGAAGAATCCGGCTTCGGTGGTCTCATTGCTGTCACATATTTTACCACCGATAAGTTCACACAGGAAAACAATCTTGTAATAGTGATACTCCAGGGGTGGGAAATTATGCCTGTCAGTATCTATTACTGCCAGCACACGGATCGCCCTTACCTCGAGCCCGGTCTCCTCACGGACCTCCTTCACCGCTACCTCGGATGGAGAATAATTGATATCGGCAAAACCCCCGGGGAGCGAGAATCCGCCATCGCTGCGTTCCCTGGCGAGGAGGATTTTATTGTCTTTGATCACCACGGATCTGATGTCTACTTTGGGTGTCTGAAATCCCGTCTCATTTGTAAACAGATCCCGGATTTTCTTAATCTCCCTGCCCGTGGTGGCAGCGGTCAGCTCAACACTCAGATCTCTCAACTCCTGGTATCGCTGCCTGTCAAATTCATTCTCAGCGTAGTGTAATCCTGATTGTGCAATAGCCTGCACCCTGCGTGCTGCCCTGAGTATTTCGTTTTCCGGTTTCACTGGCTTACGGTTATGGATGCTAACTTATGAAAAATAACCCGAACTCTTTTGCATGGGGTTCCATCCGGCTTTGTCCCCGGACCCGCAGATGCCGGATGGTATGATTTTTGTGCGATTCAAGTAGAAATCTAATTCAGCCTCAGTCATGAAAAAGCAAATAACAGGCCTTGCACTGGTTATACTGGCGGCCGTTACCGTGATAACTGTCTCGTGCGAGAGACAGAAGGAGGATCCTCTTCCCGGAGACCCGGTGCCCATAGAGCTGACTCTGAAACAGAAGGAGGTGGTCGATTCGGCCAATAAGTTTGCATTTGACATCTTTAAGCCTGTCCTGGGTGAGGTGAAGGGATCGGAGAACATAATGATATCACCCTTCAGCATCACCAGCGCCCTGTCGATGGTGCTCAACGGTGCAGCCGGGGAGACCTTTGACGCGGTCAGGCATACTCTGAGATATGATAGCAGGACCATTGAGGAGATCAATGAGACATATCTCAGGCTGATGAAGGAGATGATACCGGTAGACCCGCGCGTAGTGATGGAGATTGCGAATTCGGTATGGGTAGAAAAGAGACTCACGGTGAAACAACCCTATATTGATGCCCTCAAGACCTGGTACCTGGCAGAAGCGCGCAATATTGACGTCACAGATCCGGGTGCCGTGGATATGGTCAACAACTGGATAGAGGAGAAGACACACGACAAGATACAGGATATGCTCGATTATCTGAGTCCTGACCTTGCCATGCTGCTCATCAATGCCATCTATTTCAACGGCAAGTGGAGGTACCAGTTTGACGCAGAAGATACACAGAACAGACCGTTTTACATCACACCGGGGGAATCAGTTCAGGTGCCCATGATGTACCAGGAGGAGAACTTCGCGGTGACCGGTACGGCGAATGCCACCCTGGTGGAACTGCCGTACGGGCAGGGCAACTACTCTATGGTTGTCATGCTGCCAGACGAAGGAGTAACACTGACCGAGGCTGCTGCAACCCTGAATTCAGAGGATTGGGCTGAGTGGATGCATCAGCTGTCATACGGCACCACCGAGGTTCAGATGAGCCTGCCGAAGTTTGAATATGAATACAAGCGCGAGCTCAAGGATGACCTTGTGGCACTCGGGATGGGAATAGCCTTCACGGGAGCTGCCGACTTCAGCAATATCACGGACCAGGGGATATTCATATCCCGGGTGCTGCACCAGACCTTCATCAAGACTGATGAAGAGGGCACGGAGGCTGCTGCGGCAACGGTGGTTGAGTTCGAGTTTACCTCGATACCTTCAACCAGGGTTGTGAATGTCAACCGGCCATTCCTCTATTTCATCAGGGAGACAACCACCGGCACTATAGTGTTCATGGGCCAGGTTGTTGATCCCAGATAATCTTCCGGACGAATTGTTTGTTACTCTGGCTGCGAGCCCGGCTTCAGGGAAAGCCCTTTCAGAGTGAAGGTGGCGTTACGGTATTCCTCAAGAAGCGACTGGAAAACCTCCTTTACTGAGAAGATGCGGGTAGCCATGAAGGCATTTGAGCCGGCAAAGGCATAACCTGATTCAAAATTTCCCTTCAGGGCATTCATCAAGGCAATGATGATACAGTAAGGGCTCTTCGATATATCACAGGTTCTGATGCATTTGAAGGGACACCTCTTAGGCTGCTTTTTACCTTCCTTGACCTTAGTGATAAAATTGCTGAGAATTGCCCTTCCCGGCATCCCGACAGGGCTTTTTATTATCTCAATATCTCTCTCCGAAGCATCAATGTAAGCCTGCTTGAAGTAAGGGGAAGCATCACATTCATCAGTGGTCACGAACCTGGTTCCCATCTGAACACCCGATGCACCAAGAGCCATAATATCACGAATATCCTTCCCTGTATATATTCCTCCTGCAGCGATCAGAGGGATCTGCTGACGGTACTTTTCTTCGAAGGGTTTCAGTTCACTGACTATTTCAGGAACAAGCTTTTCAAGGGAGTAGTTTCCGTCATCGATCTGTTCTTCCCTGAAACCGAGATGCCCCCCTGCCTTCGGCCCTTCAACTATAACGGCATCAGGCAGGTAGTCATAATTTGACTTCCATTTTTCACATATAATCTTAGCAGCCCTTGCTGATGATACAATAGGCACCAGCTTGGTCTTACTATCCTTCTTAAGGAAAGAAGGCATATCCAGTGGCAGTCCTGCCCCGGCGATAAGGAGATCAACCTTTTCAGCAATGGAGGTCTTTACCATGTCTGCGAAGTTTGTCATAGCCACCATTACGTTGACGCCGATCACTCCTGCTGTCTTTTCTCTTGCTTTCCGTATCTCTTCCTTCAATCCTGCAATACTTGCCTCGAGGTAGTCCAACGAAAAGTTCTTGTAAAGCAGGCCCAGCCCTGCGCTTGAAATAATGCCCGCGCCGCCTTCATTGGCAACTGCCGAGGCAAGTCCTGAAAGTGAAATGCCCACTCCCATGCCACCCTGAACGACCGGAACAGCGATCTCCAGGTTCCCGATTTTCAATGCTTTCACTATTTTCTTAATTGATGATAGTGCAAATGTATCCTTTAATTAACAGCGGTGCGGGTAAAACAGATAATTAACATAAATATCAGTGACTTATTAACTTTTATTATGTTTTGTCACTTCGTACAAAAGTCTTTACTTTACCTGCCTCACATGAGCATGTTTTTATGTTTTCATCTCCTGATCGCCGTAAAAATCGTAATCAGATCATATGTCAGCAATGAACCTGACCTACATTGATCTTCTTGTCAGCGCCGTGCTTGCTACCATCATGTTTGGCGTGGGGCTGTCAATCAACTTCAATGATCTAAGGCAGATATACCGGTCGCCCAAAGCATTTGTCCTGGGACTGATTTCGCAGATGATTTTGCTGCCTCTCATCGTCTTCCTGATAGTGGGTTTTACCGATCTCCCACCGGTGGTCAAGGTTGGTTTCATCATTCTTTCCGCCTGTCCGGGAGGAACCACATCAGGATTTGTCACCGTTCTCTTCCGCGGCAATGTTGCCCTTTCGGTCTCACTGATAACCGTTAACAGTCTCCTCACCCTTGTTACGATACCACTGCTTGTCAATATTGCGCTGACTGTTTTTACCGGCAGGCATTCACCCTTCGAACTGCCATTGATCCAGACTTTCCTTCAGATCTTTTTTGTGACACTCCTGCCTGCTTTCAGCGGGGTGCTGCTGAGGTATTATCGTGAGAAGATAGCCGACAAGATTCAAAAGCCGGTACGAACGGCGATGATCATTCTCTTTGCGGGGGTATATACTCTGATAGCCTTCGCCGACGAGTCAAAGGGCGGTTCCGGCATTACCTTCGCCGACCTATGGAGTATCCTGCCCTACGCCGTCATTATCAACCTGGCAGGGTTTGCCGCCGGCATGGCAATGGGCCTTTTCGGCAAAACCGGCATCAGAACTTCGTGGACCATCGGTGTCGAGGTGGCACTGCAGAACACCACCCTGGCACTGCTGGTGGCCGGTACGCTCATCCATAGCAACGAGATGGTCAAACCGGCGCTTGTATATGCTCTCTTCTCATTCTGGACTGCCCTGCTGTATGGCATTGTAGTCAAGTGGTACAATAAATCCAGGTTGTTTGGCGAGTTCAATTAGTAATGTTTAATTTGCAGCAATACAATACCTTAACCTCTGCGGGGCAAAAAATCTGACAGCCTCTTTTAATATAATAGCAAGATGCCCCGATACACGTTATAGCTATCGGGGCAGGCTCTACTCCTTATGGAATCCCCGGCTATTCAATAATGATCTCGTCGCAGAAGAGCCAGGCTTTACCGCCGGCGCCGGTATGCCATGACGGGCAGGTGCCGAGTCCCCGTGCGACAACCCTTACATACCTTGCTGTTATTTCAGGAAAGGATGTGAAGTATTCCTCTGTCCGGTTTCCCTGCTCCTCAGGCTTGACGGCGGTGACAATTGAGTGAAGAGGGGTAAAGCTGTCACCGTCGGCAGAGACAGAGTAATCCACTTTTTCCGGAAGGAATATCCAGCTCCCCACATTCGACAGAAATCTTGAAGAGATGAAGGTCACAGCCATTTCGTTTCCCAGGTCAATCACCACGTCCATGTCTGTTCCCTCGAATCCCTGCCACTGTCCGTCGTTGAAGGCGCCGCTGCCCCTGATACCGTTTACCAGGGTCTTGTTGCCAAAGGCCTTGTATCTGTTGCTATAGGGAATATTATAGGTCACCTTTTTGCCTGTTGCCAGGTTGATGGTCACTGTTTTTTCATTCACCCTGCCTACCATCTCACCGTCATCGAAAATGGCGGCCTTGACTGTGGTCGTGGAGGTCAATGGCAGCGGCGCCTCATAGAGCGTTGATACCGGTCCCGGGTCAGAGCCGTCTGTAGTGTACCTGATCTCCGGTGACGGCTGTTCGCTGGTCATGGTGAGGGTGATGCTGTTCAGCCCTTCGTTGTATGAGGCTGTCATCTCAACACTGTATGATCCCCTCGAATATGCGAGTCCCATGACATCAAACCGCTCCATCATGTGAGGCAGGCGTGTACTGAACCCTTCCCAGTTGCGGCTGTCGCGTGGTGACCATACCACTTCCGAGAGGGCTGTCAGGCGAGGCAGTACCATATACTCGGCTGTCTTGCCGTCGGTAACATATTCAGTCCAGAGGCAGCCCTGGGCGCCGATGATATATTCAGCCTCTTCGGGTGTAAGCTCAGGTGGCACCGGCTCAAAGGAGTAGACCTTTTTCAGTGTCAGCAGTCCGCTGAATGATTCCGGTTCCGTGGCCGGATCTCCCTGGTAGACGTTGAAATAACAATGCGACACTGGTGTCATCACCGCCTGGTGTCCCGATTTTGCGGCGTCCATGCCGCCCTCGAAGCCCTGCCATGACATCACCGTCGCCTCCGGCGCCAGTCCTCCCTGCAGTATCTCATCCCATCCTATCAGCCTGCGCCCTTTTGAGTTCAGGAACTTCTCAATACGCTTAACAAAATAACTCTGGAGTTCATCCTCATCCTTCAGTCCCTCATTGCTGATCCTTGCCTGGCAGTCGGGACATCTCCGCCATTCGGTCTTGTCTGCCTCATCGCCACCGATATGAATCCAGGGAGAGGGGAAGAGCTCCATCACTTCGGTGAGAACATCTTCCAGGAAGGTGAAGGTCTTCTCTTTGCCGGCGCAGTATATATCAGTTATCGGCCACACTCCGCCCGGAGGCACGGTAAATGGACCACCTGTGCATGAATACTCAGGGTATGCTGCCATGGCAGAGCCGACGTGTGCCGGCATCTCTATCTCAGGCACCACGGTGATATATCTTCTGGCGGCATATGCCACTACCTCCTTTATCTCTTCCTGTGTGTAGAAACCGCCATAGGTGGCCTTCTCTCCAGGTCTCTGAGGCTCTCTCGAGTTCCACGGCTGCTCTTCGCGGTCAACGCGCCAGGCACCTACCTCAGTGAGACGGGGGTATTTCTTTATCTCAATGCGCCATCCCTGGTCGTCAACCAGGTGCCAGTGAAAGACGTTCATCTTATGTATTGCCAGAATGTCGATATATCTCTTGATGAAATTGACATCAAAGAAATGGCGGCTCACGTCGAGGTGCATACCTCTCCATTCAAACCGCGGATAGTCCGTTATCTCAACGCATGGAATGACCCACTTCACGTCTGTTGCCGTTGTGCTGCCCTCTGACTGCGGCGGCAGCAGCTGGCGTAAAGTCTGGATGCCCCTGAACAGTCCTTCGGGTGTTGCGGCAGTGAGTGTCACCCTGCTTTTTGCTATCGAGAGTCTGTACTCCTCGGGCCTCCAGAGGCCGGTGGTATCAATCAGCAGCCTCACATCCCCGTCACTCTCTTCTGCGGTGTTCAGTGCAAACCCGGTTGCAGGACGAAGCAGGGAGGCAAACTGTTCCGCTACGGCTGCAACCTCCGCACCACCTTGATAACTAATCGTAGCCGAGGGCGCAAGGGTGAAGGACCCCTTACCTGCCTCCATCTGTACGGGAAGAGGTATGATCGCTGGCAATGATCTGTTTTCTGTTTTGCAGGATACCAGAAGGGTGCCCACTGTCATTACTGCAAGAAGATACCTGGTTCGCATAGTTCTCTGTTTTATTGTCCGCACTGACCGCCGCAGCTGGCGGGGGAGACGGGGTTAATACCTGATCAAAAAGCTGTTTACGCTGTCAGTTCAATTGATCACTCTGATATCAAATATTTCATGCCTGTCAAACTGCAGCCAGTATTTTATTGAGTTCTGTCTTACCAGCTCCCAGTAGATGTCGCTGTCGAGGCCATATATAAAATTGATCTCCTTCAGTTCTGATGAGACTTTATCGGCGAGGACCTTCTTCAGGGAGATGCGGACCGTTTTCCCTTTGTGGGTGAAGTCAGCCGCTGCAAGGAACGGAGGCTCCTCGCTGACAGTCAGCAGTCCGTGCCCGGGTGTGGCTCCTGTGCTTACCTGTATGCCGTCATTCATGCAGCTCAGCGGAGGAGTGCTGCCCGCGTGGGTGGTGACGGTCATCTCATCGACACCTGTACAGAAATATTCACGTGCCCTGATTCCCATTTTGACACCTATAATTGCGAATACTCCCAGGTGGCGATGCAGTTCATTTGCTATCACGCCCGAGGTCCACTCATCTTCGCCGTATCTGTTCCTGATCTCTTTTACAAAGGACTGCAGATCGGGCATGTAAAACGAAGTGTCGGCGGGCATGCTCTTTATAACCTGCATGCTCTGCACCGTCTCTCCCCTGAGTATCTTCAGGGCCGCATCCCTCAGTGCATTTCTGTCATCCGGGATCAGGCAGCTTCTATTTTCGCCGTAAAAAGTTTCGGTGAAGAGTTCGGGAAAATGAAGCATCATGGGCACCATCTCGTCAAAGGCTGTATAGACGAATTGGTGGGAGGGCATTGAACCTATAAGGTCGTTCACCCTTACAGCATAGGGTGTCGGGATGCTGCGTATCTCACCGAGAAGAGCCTCGTCATAGAAACCCTCGCCTCCCGCACCGGCCACCTTTACCGGCAGAGGACCGGCAAGCACTTTTTCAGCTGCCTCAGGGGAGGCCATGTAATTGAAGCCCTCCTTGCCTGGCAGTGCGCCGTTGCTCCAGATGATCTCCCTGACCTTTTCGAGAAACCGTGGTGAGTTCTCCATCGCTGTGGCGGCTGTCGCCAGGGATCCGAGGGCTATGAACTTAACCGGCATGGTCTCTGCGGCAAGCAGTTCATCAATCATTTTTACGGCCTCTTCAGTTCTGGCCACCGGGAGGCCCTCATGCCACAGTCCGTCAGCGAGGTCCCTGAGCTTCTCCCAGGCAACCTCTGCCCCGTGAAAGCCCTCCGATGCCGTTATGGCAAGTATTCTCACGTCAGGCGATGCCATCAACATGCAGATGGCTTTGAGGTCATCAATCCCGCCGTCGCTGTCAATGATCACATAATGTCGGGGCTTCCAGGGGTGCGCCCCGGAGGGAATGATCAGCAGCAAAAGCAGAAATGCCAGTATTGTTCGCCTCATTATTTTGATTTTTCCAAACTTACATAAAATCGTCCGAAAACAAGCAGATCTCATGAGATCAGGAGTGGCGCCGCCCTTAACGGTGAAGGTTAAATATTTCAGGATGACTGTACCTGCAACTTGATCTTTAAATGACGTTCAACGTATATCGGAAGTAGACCTGGTTACTTTGCGGATTCGTCATTATATGCCGCGCAACAGGCACAGGGAGTACAGCGGATTTTGTTTTTTATTATCTTGACAACCCTAATTCTGCTTTTGTGAAAAATAGGATATGGGTCTGGTTTTTTACCGGATTGCTGGCCGGGGCGGTTATCTTCGCCGGGCTGGGGAAGGCGGTGGAGGCTACCTCAACAAATGAGTTCTGTGCGTTATGTCATGTGCATCCGCAGGCTACCGCCAGCTGGAAGCAGGGGCCACACTATGCCACGGAGTCAGGCTACCACACAGCATGCGCAGAATGCCATCTGCCCCCGAAGGGCGAGGGATACATTATAGAGAAGGCGAAGACAGGCATGCGCGATCTCTGGAGTCACTGGACCAAAGACTCAACGGAATTTGACTGGGAGGCAGCATCAACTCTTGAGAGAGCTTCGCGGCATGTATACAATTCATCATGCGTAAAATGCCATGAGAACCTCTTTCCTGCCACTTTGACCCGCGAAGGGTCGGAGGCTCATCTCTACTACAAGCAGATGACCGACAAGGGTGAGGAGCTGCAATGCATCAGCTGCCACCTCAATTCGGGTCATTATATCGAGGGGTATCTCCATGGCACCAACACGGGCTTCGGCATGGCACAGGGAGGTCCGGATACTATCTATACCTCCCCGGCGACGGTGACAGCATTTGATGACTTTACGGAACAGATACCGGAATCGGGAGTCACCTTCAGGATGATCGCCATTCCCGGAGGCACATTTACAATGGGCAGTCCTGATGATGAGCCGTTGCGCGATGCTGATGAGGCAACGAGGGAGGTGAAGGTTGATTCGTTCTTCATAGCCGAGGTGGAGGTGACCTGGGATGAGTACATGGAGTTTTACCGGCAGACGGCGTCGGAGGGGAGAACCACGGACACGGAAGGATCGCGGCTGAAGAGTGAAGACGTTGATGCCGTCACGGGGGCGACACCTCCATATGGTAAGCCCGACCAGAACTGGGGTATGGGGCAGCGCCCTGCCATCTCAATGAGCTGGCATGCTGCCAACACATACTGCAGGTGGCTCTCGCTGGTCACTGGCAAGAGCTACCGTCTGCCCACGGAGGCGGAGTGGGAGTATGCATGCCGGGCAGGAACGTTGACACCCTATTTCTTTGAGGGAGACCCGGGAAAACTTGAAAAGCGGGGAATCTTCGGGGGCAAACCTGACACGGCAGTCATCAACAGCTATGTGGTCTACCAGGGTAACAGTCCGTCAAAGACACAGGAGCCCTCATTTGTAAAGGCAAACCCATGGGGACTGAAGAATATGAGCGGTAATGTGGCGGAGTTTTGCTCTGACCTGTACGAGGGTACAGATGAGCATGTCATAAGAGGAGGTTCCTACCGTGACGGTGCCGGAGGTGTCAGGAGTGCCGCGCGTGATTACACACGGACGGTGGAGTGGCTGAAGACCGACCCGCAGATGCCTAAGAGCGTATGGTGGTACTCCGACTGTTTCTATGTCGGGTTCCGGGTGGTGATGGAGTTCAGTCTCCACTCCTCAGTCAGGGAGCAGGGAGCAGGCAATAGGCAGTAGTGTGGGATCGTAGAGGTTTAAGTATTGTAAAGGCAACAATTATTATAACTTTGAAACATACATTCAAACTGTCATGAAAAAATCATCCCTTTCAAGAAGAAATTTCCTGGGTACGGCAGCTGCTGCAGGGGCAGCAGGCATCGTCGTGCCGACACTCATCACCTCATGCTCCTCAAGGAAGCGTAAGGCTGTCACACTGCCAGTAATGCTTGATCAGGCACCAGACGGTCCGCTGCTGCGCGCCGGACTGATAGGCTGCGGCGGCAGGGGTACCGGGGTAGGCATCAACTTTATCCATGCAGGTCCCAACCTGACTATAACGGCACTGGGTGATGTTTTCCCGGACAGGATTGCATCATGCCGTGACAGACTGGCAAAAGATGGGGTGGAGATAGCCGATGAGAACTGTTTTGTCGGGTTTGACGCCTACCAGAAGGTTATCGAGTCGGGTGTCGACATCATTCTGCTTGCAACACCTCCTCATTTCCGTCCCGAACACTTTGAGGCTGCAGTCTCAGCCGGCAAGCATGTCTTCATGGAGAAGCCGGTGGCGGTGGATCCGGCCGGCGTCAGGCAGATAATGGCCACAGGTGAGAAGGCCAAAGGGATGGAGCTGTGTGTGGTGACCGGCACCCAGCGTCATCACCAGCATGACTACGTTGCCACCTGGGGCAAGGTGCAGGAGGGTATGATAGGCGATATCGTGGCAGCCAACTGCTACTGGAACCAGGGCCAGCTCTGGTATCGTGATCCCAATCCTACCTGGACCGAGATGGAGTATATGATACGTGACTGGGTTAACTGGTGCTGGCTCTCCGGCGATCACATCGTTGAGCAGCATGTGCACAACATCGATGTTGTCAACTGGTTTACAGGTAAGAAGCCCGTATCGGCAGTCAGCTTCGGTGCCCGGCACCGTCGCGTTACCGGGGACCAGTATGACTTCTTCAGCACCGACTTCATCTATGAGGGAGACATCCATGTTCACAGCATGTGCCGCCAGATTAACGGGTGCGAAGGCAATGTATCGGAATGGGTACAGGGCACGGAGGGGAGCAGCAACTGCCAGAACAGCATCCGGGACCTTGCCGGGAACGAACTGTGGAAGTACGACGGCTACCTGCTTGACGAGCAGGGTCAGATGACCGACCAGCTTATCAGGAGCCCGTACGACCAGGAGCACATTGACTTTGTCACTGCCATACGCACTGCCAATCCTCTTAACGAGGCCGAGTCTGTTGCCGTATCGACCATGGCAGGTATTATGGGCCGGGTGTCAGCATATACGGGAAAGAAAGTGACCTGGGATGAGATGATGAACTCCGATTTGAAGCTTGGGCCCAGAGTATATGAGATGGGACCGGTTGATGTGGTCAAGAGCGTACCGGTACCGGGTGAATAAAGAATCCGATAAACCGCGGGTGTACAGTATACACCTGCCGGGCAATCATAAACAAGTTCATTCATTATGGAAACAAGATCACGACGCAGATTTATCAGGGGTGCTGCCGCCACCGGGGCGGCACTCTTTGCCGCACCGGCCCTGCTCAGGGGCAGGAGCCGTTCAGCCGTGGTGCCAGATGCCGACAGGCCTTTCAGGCTGGCCTATGCACCTTCGATAGGCATGTTCCGTGAGCTGTGCGGCAGCGATGATCCGGTTGACAACCTTAAGTTCATACAGGACAAGGGCTTCCGGGCTGTCTTTGACAATGGTCTGCCGGGTCGTCCGGTGGCGGAGCAGGACCGCATCGCCACCGCCATCCAGCGCATGGGACTGATGATGGGTCCCTGGGTGCTGTATGCCGACTTCTCAAAAAGCTTATTCGTTCTTCCGCACAGGGAGGTACGCGACTTCCTCACCATGAAGATGGAGGAGGGCATTGATGTGGCCAAGCGGACGGGGTTCAAGATGGCACTGGTGGTTCCCGGGAGATACGATGAGAGGCTTCACCCTGATATTCAGCGGGCAAACGTCATCGAGAACCTCCGGTACTGTGCCATGCTCACCGAGCCTGAAGGGATGACACTGGTTATCGAGCCGCTGAATACTCTCCGTGATCACCCGGGCATGTGGCTCACACAGATGCCGCAGGCATACCAGGTGTGCAGGGCTGTCAACAGTCCTGCCGTAAAGATCGTTGACGATCTCTATCACCAGCAGATCACCGAGGGCAACCTGATACCCAATATCGATGCCTGCTGGGAGGAGATAGCCGCCTTCCACGTGGGAGACCACCCCGGCCGCAATGAGCCCACAACCGGGGAGATCAACTACAGGAATATCTTTAAGCATCTGCTTGAAAAGGACTACCAGGGAGTGATCTGCATGGAGCACGGGCGAAGCCTGAAAGGCCCCCACGGTGCCAGGAGGGTCATTGAAGCCTATCGCGAGTGCGATCCTTTCTGAAATATTTATTGTTATAAATGAGAATCATGAAGAAAACTCCTTACAAATGCATCACCTCTGCGCTGATTGCTTCACTGGTACTTCTTTCAGTAACGGGTTGCAAAAGAGCGAATAAAGCAGAGGATAACTTCAACGTGGCTTTTCTGACAGACATTCACCTGCAGCCCGAACGTAACGCAGTTGCCGGTTTCACAAAGGCTCTGGACACCTTAAACAGTCTGAAGCCTGACTTTATCCTGACAGGAGGCGACCTGATAATGGATGCCCTGGGCCAGTCTTACGGTCGTGCCGACTCCCTGTACATTCTGTATCAGGAGACTATAAAGAAGGCTGAAGTACCTGTCTACAACACGATGGGCAATCATGAGATATACGGCATTTACAGCCGCAGCGGAGCCGATCCTGCGCATCCTGAATACGGCGAGAAAATGTATGAGAAGAGGATCGGCCCCCTGTATTACTCTTTTATGCATAAGGGCTGGAAGTTCATGATAATCAACTCGGTGGAGGATACACATAAGAACAAATATGTCGGTCTGGTTGACTCTCTGCAGATTGAATGGATATCAAAGGAACTGGAAAACACCGATCCGGAGACCCCCATAGTCATAAGTACTCATATTCCTTTCATTTCAGTGATGACACAGAGGTACGGCGGGTCAACCGTGCCGAATGATTCATCGCTGGTGGTCTATAATTCGAGTCCTGTCCTGGATCTTTTCAGGGACTACAACCTGAAACTTGTGCTTCAGGGCCATCTTCACATCCTGGAAGATATTTACTATGAAGGAGTTCATTATATCACAGGAGGAGCTGTGTGCGCTGCCTGGTGGCGCGGGCCGTACCTCACATGTGAGGAGGGTTTCCTCTGGCTCACCTTCGGCAAGGACGACTTTTCCTGGAGGTATATTGATTACAACTGGGAAGTGAAGAAATAGAACAGTACATCATCTACTCTTTTGAGCAAGACAGGGACCCCTATCAGCGAAAAGTGGATCAAGGCCTCCATCATTGGTACGATATGGGCTGCTGCCGAGATCGTGCTCGGCAGTTTCCTGCATAACCTGCGTGTCCCCTTCAGCGGCAACCTTCTCACTGCCATAGCGCTGGTGATACTGATCTCGGTGAGCTACAAGTGGCGGGAACGGGGTCTGTTCTGGAGAGCAGGAGTGATATGTGCCCTGATGAAGACCATGTCCCCCAGCGCCATCATCTTCGGGCCTATGATTGCCATAATCATGGAGTCACTGTTCCTGGAGGCATCGGTAAGGCTGCTTGGCAGAACCTATCTCGGATTTATCGTCGGCTCAATGCTGGCAATGTCGTGGAACCTTTTTCAGAAGGTCTTTAACATGATCATCTTTTACGGCGGTAAGCTGGTTGACATCTATGCAAGCATAACCGACTATGCATCGCGGCAGCTGGACCTTCAGTTCGATGCCTTCTGGGCGCCGCTGTTGCTGTTGCTGTCATTATATGCTCTCTTCGGTGTAGTCACTGCCGTGATGGGGATCATCACCGGAAGGAGGCTGGTAACGATGCCACCGGCAGAAGTAAGTTCCGGGCCTGCTGTCATCAACTCATCACCCGGGCGGGAGGATCGGTCATTCGACTACTCCCTGGCGTGGCTGGCAGCAGATATCCTGCTGATCGCAGGCCTGCTGGTAGTTGTCAGCATCACAAAATGGGTCTGGTGGGTCGTAGCCGTAGTACCGGTTATTACGGTGCTTGCCCTGCGTTATAAAAGGGCCATGAGACAGCTGTCGAAACCGGGATTCTGGGTCACCTTTGTTATCATCACCATGCTTTCAGCCCTTGCCTTCAGTGCTCTCCAGCCCGGAGAAGACGACGTGGCGGGGGCGATACTGATAGGCATACAGATGAACTTCCGTGCAGTGATAATCATCGTAGGTTTCTCTGCTCTCGGCACCGAGCTTTACAACCCGAGGATACGCAGTCTCTTCAGCCGCAGCCATTTCAGGCAGCTTCCACTGGCCCTTGAGCTGGCAGCTGCCAGCCTGCCGGCGATGATAGCTGATATGCCTGATCTCAGAAGTGCGGTGAAGAATCCTGTATCTATTTTAAACCGCATGATATCACGTGTTGAGAAGCGGCTGGAAGAGGTCAGGGCCGGTGGAGAGAGAAAGAAAAGAGTAGTTATTGTCACCGGTGCCATCGCCGAGGGCAAGACCGCCTTCCTGAGTGATCTGAAGGATATACTTCAGGACAGGGGGGTAGTTGTGGGAGGCATACTTGCTCTGCGTGTTGTGGAAGGGAAAACCACCACCGGTTATGACATACTCGACATCTCTGCCGGTGTACGGAAACCATTCCTCAGGCTCACAGGTCCCGTAACCATTGGCGTGGATCGGTTCTCAATGATTGACGAGGGGTACAGGGCAGGACTTGACGCTCTTGACCCCGCGCGTAACAGCAATAGCGTCGTGGCCATTATTGATGAGGCGGGACCGCTGGAGCTCAGGGGACAGGGATGGAGCTCCAGAATCACTGAACTGCTTCAGGCACCTCTGCCGGTAATTATCATCGCCGTTCGTAACAGCCTCGTTGACAGTGTGATATCCAAATTTAAGATAGACAGTCCGTTGGTAGTGGATGTGGGGTACAAAAACCGCGAAGAAAAGCTAAATGAGCTGGTGAGCCTCATAACGGATTAACGGAGCAACTGATCTGGTACTCGCAGAGGATCTTCAGACTGGTCTCTGCAGAATGCCGGCGTCACGGGGGCTCAGCTGTCAAGCTTCATCTTACGCGGCTTGATCATGTTTTCCGGTGCCAGTATCTGTTCAACCTGCGCCCTGGTCAGCAGTCCCTTTTCGAGCACCAGTTCGTATACGCTCCTGTCACTGGTAAGAGCCTCGGTGGCTAGTTTATTTGATGCATCGTATCCTATGAAAGGCACAAGGGCGGTAACAAGTCCTATACTGTTGTAGACCATTGACCTGCAACGTTCTTCATTGGCTGTTATGCCTTCTATGCAACGGTTTCTGAGGGTAGTCATTCCGTTGCTCAGTATCTCAGTTGACTCAAAAATACTCTGCACCATTACAGGTTCAAAGACATTCAGCTCCAGCTGCCCCGCCTCGGCGGCCAGGGTGACAGTGAGGTCATTGCCGATCACCTTGAAGGCTATCTGGTTGACTACCTCTGGGATGACGGGGTTGACCTTACCTGGCATAATGGATGATCCGGGCTGCATGGGAGGCAGGTTTATCTCGTTAATTCCCGTCCGCGGTCCGGAGGAGAGGAGCCTCAGGTCATTGCATATCTTGGAGAGCTTGACGGCCAGTCGTTTCACTGCCGACGAGTACATCACGAATGCACCGGTATCCTGGGTGGCTTCTACAAGGTTCGATGCCAGCACAAGATCCAGTCCTGATATTTTCCTCAGATATTCTATCACCATCTCCGAGTAACCCGGGGCGGAGTTGATGCCAGTACCGATAGCTGTTGCACCCATATTTACCTCCAGGAAGAGGCTGGCATTCTGGTTCAGTCGTTCCACCTCCTCACCCAGTGTCACGGCATAGGCTTCGAACTCCTGTCCCAGAGTCATGGGTACAGCATCCTGTAGCTGTGTTCTGCCCATCTTGATTACATGTGAGAACTCCTTCGCCTTGTTGCTGAATGATGTTACCAGTGTCTCCAGCACCTCCACCAGCTTTTTGTTTGAATGTATCAGGGCTATTTTTACGGCGGTGGGGTAGGCATCGTTGGTCGACTGTGACAGGTTGACATGGTTATTCGGATGGCAATGCTGATAGTCGCCCCTGTCATGACCGAGTATCTCCAGCGCCCTGTTGGCTATCACCTCATTGGCATTCATGTTACTGGAGGTTCCCGCTCCTCCCTGTATCATGTCAACCCTAAAGTGGTTGTGATGCATGCCGTTTTTTATCTCATGACATGCTCTGACGATGGCATCTCTGATATTCTCATCCAGCAGGCCGAGACTGCAGTTTGCTTCTGCGGCCGCCTCCTTGACCATGGCCAGCGCTTCTATGAGAGAGGGTACTGAGGTCAGTGTTACCTCCGAAATGTCAAAGTTCTCGATGGCCCTCAGTGTCTGGATCCCGTAGTAACTGTCAAAGGGTACCTCCCGCTCTCCCAGCAGGTCATGTTCACGTCGTGTCTTTCCCGATTCATACTGTGCTGCGGGAGTGATCATCCTGGAGTTGGCATTTCTCATTCGTCTTGAGATCACCCTCGCAATGTTGGAGAAGACCTTAAGGGTGGTGCCGGCGCTGACATTGAAAAAGTCGCGATGCACAGAGAGTACAGTTGTTGATATTATCGCCCGTGCCGAAGTCGAATGGGGTGAGTCTTCGACCCATGGTCCTTCACCGAGGAAATCACCCTCCCCGAAGAGTGCCAGCCTGATCTCCTCCCCGTAAGGATTGGTCTTAAAGAGCTCCACCTCACCGTCAAATATTATGAATATTCCTTCACGGGGTCCGTTTTCCCTGAAGAGAAAATCACCCTTGCCGAATGACTTTCTGACCAGACGCCGGGCAAGCTCATTGAATTCATCATCACTAAGGTTTTTGAAAAGCTCGACCTTTTGCAGAAAGGTCACAAATTCTTTATTCATTATTATCGCATATAATAGATTAACAGATTATTAGCCATATACAGGCTGACTGTGTAAATCTACGCACATTTTTCTTATATTTCCTTACGGTAAATTGTTGCCATGATACTCAGGAAAGTCCGCCGCGAGCTGTCAGCTGCCTCTGATGAAGAGAAGAGGCAGGCTGGATTGAGATACTGCTTATGGACAGGGATGATATGGTACAGAAGGGTTACGGCTGGATGCTGAAGGAGGCCAGCAAACCGCATCAGAGGCAGGTATTTGATTTCGTCATGAGTCATAAAGCCGTCATGCCCCGCACTGCCCTCAGGTATACCATTGAGAAGATGCCTCAGGATCTGCGGGCACAAGCAATGGAAAAGCAGGTTGGTCAGGTCCGGTCATCTCTGCCCTGACTGCCATTCAGCAACAGATAGCACGGCAGAATAGCTTTTCATAGCAGCAAGGGTGGAGGCATGGACATCGGCGGCTGATATTTCGCGGTCACCGAATTTCAGGTTCCGGGTGGCACAGGCATCATGAAGCAGTATTACATCATATCCGAAATCATGGGCTGCCCGCACTGCTGCCTCCACGCACATCTGTGTCTGCATTCCGCAGATAACCAGGGTGTCAGTTGCGAGGCCGTCAATAAATTCCTTCAGCCCCGTGCCCAGGAAGCTGTTTACCTCCTCCTTTATGAATATCTTCTCAGCCGGCAACGGTTTTACCATCTCATTGATCTCCATGCCTGAAGCCGACTTATGCTGAATGTAAATGACCGGATTGCCCTTTTCCCTTGCTGCCTGAATTGCTATGAGTGCCTTTTCTGCTGCCTTTTCCGGTTCAGTAAGTTCAGACCGCCCGCCCGGGAAGTAGAAGTTCTGAACGTCAATGATCAGAAGTGCATAGTCCTTCTGTGCTGCCACAAACTGAAACGCAGCAACAAGGACGATGGAAAGGATGAGACTCTTCATTTTGCCGTAACTGTTAATAATCCAAAATTAAGGTTTAGTTATGTAACGCGCAGGAACTTCTTAAACGAAAAATTGTTTTATTTTTCAGAACCGGGAATTTAACAATCAGAAGAGATGAAATTATTCAGATATTTTGTGCCCTCGTTGTTTGCCCTTCTAATATTCTCTTCCTGCGGCAACCTGAAGGTGGAGAGGGAGAAGCCCTATGTGGTTATGGTTTCGCTCGATGCCTTCCGGTGGGATTACGACTCGATCCATGGCACGCCGGTGCTTGATGACATCGCCCGGAACGGGGTGGCGGCGGAGAGGCTGATACCATCGTTTCCGACAAAGACCTTTCCGAATCACTACAGCATAGCCACCGGGCTTTACCCGGATCATCACGGGCTGGTCAACAACAGCTTTTATGCCCCTGACCTTGACCTCGTCTACCGTATAGGCGACAGGGCGATGGTTGGCAACGGTGCTTTTTACGGCGGGGAGCCGCTATGGGTCACTGCCGGTAAGCAGGGAATGACGACAGCCTCTTTCTATTGGGTAGGCTCCGAGGCGCCCATACAGGGCATGCAACCCGATTACTGGAAGCCGTTTGATGATGAGGTTCCCTTTGGCGACCGTGTTGACACGGTTCTTCACTGGCTCTCGCTGCCGGAGGGCAGGAGGCCCCATTTTGTGACGCTCTATTTTGAGGAGCCTGATGCCGTGAGCCATGGCTACGGGCCCGCGTCGCCCGAGACCGGCGCTGTGGTCAGGAGCCTCGACAGCCTGCTGGGGGTGCTGCGCACCGGTATTGCCGCTCTTCCGCATGCCAGAAACATCAACCTGATGGTGCTGTCAGATCACGGCATGACGGAGGTGGACGAATCACGCTACAACTACATACTGGACACCCTGCCGCAGAGAATGATAAAGCGGATCATCGGGGGCAACCCGGTGTGGGCCGTGGAGCCTGTTGAAGGAAAGAGGGATAGTGTGCTGCAACTGCTGAACGTTCAGCGAGGCATGAAGGCATATGCAAAAGAGGATCTGCCTGCCCACCTGCATTATGGCACCCATCTGCGTATTCCGGAGGTTGTTCTGATGGCTGACCCGGGCTGGACGGCGGGACTGAGGCCGGAGCCCTCCAGGTACAGCAGGGGTGATCATGGATACGACTGGCGCTGCAGCGACATGCACTCGATCTTTTATGCCGAGGGACCTGCCTTCAAAAAGGGATTTGTAACAGACACGCTCTTCAATGTGGATATCTACAATATAGTCACGGAAATACTGCAGCTGACACCGGCACCCAACGACGGCAGCAGGGAGAGGATATTGCCTCTTTTAAGGTGACCGGAGGTGGTGTTAGTCCGGGTTATTATCTTTACGGATGGCCAGAGTCGG
>CAZFIF010000023.1:0-21551 GCA_964519065.1 uncultured Rikenella sp. | reverse complement strand
ATCTGAAAGAGAGAAGAATGAAAAGCAAAGCAGCGGTAATAGGCGCGGGAATAGGAGGATTGGCGGCAGCCATCAGGCTCTCAGTGAAGGGGTACGAGACACATCTCTACGAGAAGAATGAGTTGGTCGGGGGCAAGATGGGCGAGCTTCATCTCTCCGGATGCCGCTTTGACACAGGTCCTTCACTCTTCACCCTCCCCTCACTGGTTGATGAGCTCTTCACCCTGGCAGGAGAAGATCCGCGAGATCACTTCAGCTATCTCTCCCTTCCTTCATCGTGCAGGTATTTCTGGGATGACGGTACGAAGATGGATGCCTGGACCGACAGGGAGCGTTTTGCTGATGAGGCTGAACGCATTACGGGTGAGCCCAGGGAGAAGGTGATAGCATTCCTTGATGAATGCGCTGAGCTATACGACCTGACTGCCGGGATATTCATATTTTCACCGTTCTATCAGCTTGATAACTTCCGCAAGCCCGAGTCGCTCAATGTGGCACGCAACTTCAAAAAGCTGAATGCCTTTTCAACCATGCACCAGGTTATCAGGAAGAGGTTTGCCAGCGAGAAGCTGATACAGCTGTTTGACCGATACGCCACCTATAACGGCTCCAGCCCGTACAGGGCGCCGGGCACACTGAATGTGATAGCCCACCTCGAACATAACACAGGTGCCTATTTTCCTGAGAAGGGCATGAGGGATATTGTTGAGGTCCTGACACAGCTGGCCTCCCGGTGCGGGGTTACGATACATACGGCCACACCGGTGCTGTCGGTTGTGAAGGATGGGCAACGAATTGCTGGTGTCGCTACTGCTGATGGCATCATGAATGCTGATGTTGTTGTCTCTGACTCGGATGTGATACCCTTCTACAGGAACCTGATGAAGGAGGAGCGTCGTGCACGAAAACAGGAGAGACAGGAGCGCAGCACCTCGGCGCTGATCTTCTACTGGGCGATGAAGAGAAAGTACGAGGAGCTTGATCTGCACAACATATTTTTCTCTTCAGATTACCCTGCGGAGTTCAGGGCTCTCGGCAGGGGAGAGGTGACAGATGATCCGACGGTCTACCTGTTTGCCTCTTCAAGGGTCGTTGCGTCCGATGCCCCTGAGGGTAAGGACAACTGGTTTGTGATGATCAATGTGCCATATGATAGCGGTCAGGATTGGTCAGCGGTGGTTGACCGTTCAAGGAGGAACATTATTAATAAGGTAACCCGAAGGCTCGGAAAAAATATTGCTGAGGAGATAGAGGAGGAGGCGATCCTTGACCCACCGCTGATAGTGAAGCTTACTGTCTCACACCGTGGCGCACTCTACGGAAGCAGCTCCAACAGCCGTTTCGCCGCCTTCAGGCGTCATCCCAACGTCAAAAACAGGTACGGCAACCTGTGGTTCGTCGGCGGGTCGGTCCACCCCGGCGGAGGCATACCTCTCTGCCTTGCCTCTGCGAAGATAGCTTGTGACATGATACCACCGGCCGAAGGATGAAACCAGGTGGCCATATTGAGAAGTCGACCGAGATACTTCTCTGGGTTTACGGGGTGGGGCTGGTCGGTATGCTTCTGCCTTTCTCACGAGAACTCTTTATAACCATCACACCCCTCAACCTGATTTTTGCCGCCCTGTTTCTCTTCTACGGGAGATGGCCTGCACGGAGGGTGTTACTCACGGGCCTGGTGGTTTTCGCCGCCTCCTTTCTGGTCGAAGCCGTTGGGGTAAATAGCGGGAAAATTTTCGGATCATACAGCTACGGCAGCGCACTGGGACCCAGGCTGTGGAATACTCCTCTCATCATTGGCCTCAACTGGTTTGTGCTGATCTACTGTACCAATGTGATCAGCAGGCAGCTGTGGCATCTGATGCAGAATAAATTCACCCGGCGGGGGGGGGCAGTACTGCAGCCTGGTTCTGTTGCCAGCCGGGGCAATACCCCGGAGGCGGGTTTTACTGCGAGCCCTGATGATGCGCTGCCGCCGGGTTCTGCCGCCAGCCGCGATTTTATATTGAAATCGCTCTTTATCATAATTACCGGATCGCTGATGATGGTGCTTTACGACCTCTTCCTCGAGCCGGCAGCAATACGTCTTGACATGTGGTCATGGGAGGGAGAGCACATACCGATGCGCAACTATGCGGCATGGTTTCTCCTCTCAGCTCTGTTTCATACGCTGGTCAGGATTACCGGTGAGGAGAAGATAAACACAAGGGCCCTGCCGCTGTTTGCAGTACAGGTTGGTTTTTTTGCAGTGATAGATATCTTCTACCTGCTTTCAGATCTTTCCTGATTGTTCTCAAGAATCCTCACGAAGTGATTTTCCAGATGCTTCCGCATTCCCTCGCGGAACTCGTCGGGGGTTCCCTTTTTCAGCAGCACAACAAGCTCCTTGTGCGATTTGTATCTCTTCCTTTTAGCCTTTACTTTAAGGAGTCCTATATTATATACGTGCTGGAAGGCTGGCAGTAACAGGTTCTGGAAATCCTCCAGGGTGTCGTTGCCTGTCATCTGGTAAAGCTTGCCATGAAACCTGAGCTCGTGATTGACGTCGAAGAGTATATCGTCAGAGTGGTCGGGTTCGTTCTCTACGATCTTTTCGAGCTCCTCAATATCACTGTCGGTCTTCCTGGCAAAGATGAAGTCGGCCATTCCCACCTCGAGTGCCAGGCGCATCTCAAAGACATCCATGAGGGTCTTGTTATCGAGGATGCGCGGTATCAATGATTTGCCGAGAATGGCAGATAAATCCGGACTCTTAATAATGGTCCCCTTGTGTTTCCTGGATTCTATCAGGCCCATTGTCTTAAGCCTGTTGAGTGACTCTCGTATGACAGTACGGCTGACACCCATAAGCGATGCCAGTTCAGTCTCTTTGGGTATAGAATCACCTGGTTTAAGTTCCTTGTAGAGGAAAACCTCAATAAGCCGTATCTCCACTTTATCAACCAGACTGCTAGTGTCGATCGCCTTCAGTTCGAGCCTTAAGTCTTGATTATCCATTATTTATACCCGACAGGAAAATATTAATACAAAAAAAGCAAAAAAAAATCGATTTATTCTTGGATGTAAAATTAAAAAATTATTTTTGCATTGCATTATGTAATACATAAAGATATAATACAATTTAATAATAACCTTAAAATCAATTCCAACCCAATGAAAAGAGAAGTTACTTTTTGGCCGCGATTATTGATGCTGCTGTTCACCCTGGTGGTGACTGGCAGTGCCATGATGGCCCAGAAAACAATCAGGGGCACTGTGACTGATGACGCAGACGGACTGCCGTTACCTGCCGTAAGCGTCATTGTCAGGGGAACAACAATCGGGACAGCCACCCTGGCTGACGGTTCCTTTAGTCTGAGCGTTCCTGAAGGTGCAAACCAGATAGAGTTTTCAATGGTCGGATACGTCAGTCAGACGGTTGCCATCGGAAATCAGGATGTCATTGACATTGTCCTGGCACAGGAGACCACCATCCTTGATGAGATAGTGGTTACAGGTTACAGCACTCAGTCGCGTGCCGAGATGACGACATCGATCTCCAAGCTTGACACCAGGGTGCTTGAGAACGCACCCCGCTCCAACGTAGCCACCGCGCTTCAGGGTACCATTGCCGGACTGAAGGTGACGCAGACCAGCGGCCAGCCGGGCACCACCCCGAGTCTGGTAGTCCGCGGGGGTACCAGCTTTGATGGCACCGGCTCACCTCTCATACTTGTTGACGGGGTGCCCAGTACGTTTTACGCACTTAACTCCGATGACATTGAATCCATAGAGGTACTGAAAGATGCAGCCTCAACGGCCATTTACGGTGCCAGGGCTGCCAACGGCGTCATTCTTGTCACAACGCGCAGGGGGAAGGCAGGAAAGTCAAACATCACCCTCAGGTCGAAGTTTACCTTCAACCAGCGCCGTCCCGACCCGATGGAGTACCTGGGTGCTGCCGACTACGTGAAGTTCAACAGGCTGGCAGTCAAAGCCGCACAGGAGGTGATGGGATATGCATGGCTGAACCAGTTTCTGACGGGCAACCATGCTGCCGCAACAGGCAACAATACCACTAACTCCATCTATACCACCATGGTGCTCTCATCTGACAACCAGTACCTCCTGGATTATCCCGGATGGCAGACCATCGAGGATCCGGTCAATCCCGGAACCACCCTCATCTTCATGGAGAACAAGATGAACGAACTGTTTTACCAGAACAGCAGTTCACAGGATTACACTCTCTCGTTTGATGGAGGAAACGACAAAGGCACCTACTATCTCGGACTTGGCTTCATGGATGACAACGGACTTGTTTTGAATTCGGCATTCAAGAGGGTCTCCGGGACCTTTAACGCATCATACAACGTGACTGAAGCTTTGAAGGTCTCCTCAAATATATTCTATGCCCACTCCAACAGGAACCTTCCCTACGACAGTGACTACAACCTGTTCCAGAGGACGGCAGGTCTTGCTCCGACATCACGTATTTACAATAACAATCCTGACGGAAGCCTCTCAAATGAGTACCAGCCGGGCACCTATCTCGGGTTCGGGAACCCGCTCTATTATTATGACAAGTTCATTCGCTACAACCTGGAGCAACGTCTCTCAGGTTCCGTGCAGCTCGATTACACTTTCCTGAATGACTTTACATTCACCCTGCGAGGCAGCCACTTCTCGGTCAACAACTCCAACGAGTCGTTCAACAAGGCCTACCTCAACTCGGGTAGCCTTATTACTGCACGCAATGCTTCTGCAGAGCAGCAGAGGACCCTGCGTAATCAGGTCACTGCACTGCTTAACTACAGTAAGACTTTCGGAGGAGTGCACAACGTCAGCGCCCTTCTGGGTTCTGAATATTTCATGGAGCAGGCCTTCAACTTTTCTGCCGGAACACGTCTCTCACCGACAGACCTTATCTATACTATGAACGTGGCCTCAGAAGCAAACGGTGTTCCATATTCATTCAGGACAGGGTATGAGATCTCATCACTGTTCGGACAGGTTAACTACGACTTTGACTATAAGTACCTGGTCGGCCTGACATTCCGCTATGACGGCACATCGCGTCTTGGAAACAACAAGTATGACTTCTTCCCCGGCATCTCACTCGGGTGGAATGCACATAACGAGGATTTCTTCAAGGACTCCGGCGTAAGCGCCTATATAAGCAAATTAAAGCCAAGAGTCAGTTACGGTGTTAATGGTAACATTGACATACTCAGTAACTTTGGTGTGTTTGGCAGCTACGGGGCCACATCTGTCTACAACGGATATTCGGGCTATGTAAACAACGGTCTTCCGTTGCTTGACCTTAAATGGGAGCGTTCAACCACTCTCAACCTCGGACTTGATATGGCCCTCTTCGGAAGCAGGGTGACAGTAATTGCCGATTACTTTATAAGGGATGTCAAGGACAAGCTGGCGGGACTCACGCTGCCGCTCTGGACAGGCTTCTCGTCGATAACGACCAACAACGGTACCCTGCGGAACAAGGGTCTTGAACTGCAGGTCAATGGCGATGTTCTGAAGACATCTGATTTCAACTGGAACCTGGGTCTGACCTTTTACCGGGTCAGGAACTTTGCAAAGGCACTTCCTGAAAACGGGGTCGATAAGAACAGGCAGGGCGGAACCGAGATCTATGATCCCGAGACCGGAGGAACAATATATGTTGGCGGATTGCAGGAGGGTGAAAGAGTAGGTTATGACGTGATCACCGCCTACATTTTTGAAGGTGTGTATAAGACCCAGGCGGATATTGATGCACATGCCGGCAGAATTGTTGAGTTTGCCCAGGATAAGGATACCCGTTTCCTTGGCGATGCAATCTGGAAAGATGTCAACGGTGACAACATCATCAACTATCTTGACAGAGAGGTTATCGGAAGAAGAACACCTGATTTCGTCGGAGGTCTTACCTCGGCAATGAGCTACAAGGGGTTCAACCTGTTCGTTAAGACCGACTTCACGGTTGGTCATATGATCATCAACGGACGCCGTGTGAAGGGTATAGCCCAGACCCAGGGCAACCAGAATGGTCCTCTGGAGATCAGGGATACCTGGACGGCAGAGAATCCGACGGCCAACATTCCTGTTTTCACTCTTGTCGACAGGCAGAAAAACCACCTCGCCGGTGGCGGTGACCAGGGCTCAATGACCAGCAGCAGCTCGAGAATGTGGGAGAAGGGCGACTTCCTTGCTTTGCGCGAGGTCACCCTCAGCTATGATCTCAAAGGGGCAGATGTCAACAATCTCTTCAAGGACCTCAGGCTCTATATTACCGGGTCCAACCTGGCCTACTTCAATAAATTCTCGGGAAGCTCACCCGAGGAGTCGGGAGACGGTATTGACTACGGTCGATTCCCGCTGCCCAGGACATACACCCTTGGCTTAAGCCTTACTTTCTAACATCCAAAAACGGCAAACAATGAAAAAACTGATAATATTACTTCTGGGCATCGCATTCCTGAACTCATGCGAGCTCAACATGCAGCCTGAAAGCCAGCTTACTTTCAACGGCTTCTGGGAGAGTGAGGAGGCTGTCAGGGCGGCACATACGGGCATAATGGCCTCATACAGGGGCTATGCCTACACCTTCTTCCAGATGGGAGAACTGCGCTCCGATATCTGGGGCGGCAACACGATTGAGTCGCCTTTCGGTATAGATCTGATAGAGAACAATATAAGTTCATCAATAGTCCACTTCTCGAACTGGTCCAACTTCTACGGGCTGCTTCACTACGTGAATGACTTCATAAAGAATGCTCCGGGCGTTGCCTTTAAAAAGGAGTCTGACCTCAATCATCTCATGGGTCAGGCATATGGTATCCGTGCACATATCTACTATACTATGGTAAGGGCATGGGGTGATGTGCCCATCTCCACCGAGCCCCTTCTCGAGGTTGACCTTGAGAAGCTCAAAAAACCGCGGGCTCCCAAGAGCGAGGTGATGCAGCTGATCAAGAGTGACATTGCCAAGTCACTTGAATACTTCGGCAGCGACAACAGCCTCTGGCTCAACAAGTCGGTTTACTGGTCCAAAGGAGCTACTCTTGCCCTCAAGGGTGATGTATACCTGTGGTCTGGCAAGGTGCTGGGAGGCGGTAATGCCGATTTCACCGAGGCTAAGACAGCCCTTCAGGACGTCGCCGGCTTCGAGCTCGTCAGCTATGACAAGCTCTGGGGTCAGAGCAATGAGAGCAACAAGGAGTTTATCTTCACTTTCGACTATCAGCAGGATCAGGCAAGCAGTTTCTACTACAACTTTACCGGCAGGGCTGTTGACATCCGTACGATGTTCGATGATCAGGGTAACTCAATGTCGGGTTTCGTTGTCAACGGCGCAAGCAGGTATGGCCCCACAGACAAAGTATTGCTGCTGATTGACGACCTGAATGATGCCAGGAGAAATACCTTCCTGCGCCTCTACTCAGACGGTGCCGTTCATATCCCTTATGTGGCTGCAGAAGGGAGCTACCGTGGTGCAGTAATGAACAAGTTCCTGGGTATTGTGGATGCTGACGGTTCACGGAAGGATTATAACAATGTTCCTCTCTACCGTTATGCTGACGTTCTCCTGATGCTGGCCGAGGCAAAAAACAACCTTACGGAAGATCCTTCAGCTGAGATAAACATGGTCAGGGAGAGGGCTTATGGAGCCAATTACGGCGGAACCTATATCTATGTCAACGGCAGCCAGGCAGACAATGCCAAGGCTATTCTTGATGAAAGACTGAAGGAGTTCATTGGCGAAGGCAAGAGATGGTGGGACCTCGTTCGGGCAGGAGGTACATATGTCTTTGATGAGATAGCTTCGCTTGATCCTTCAGAAGCATACAAGATTTATTACTCCATCTCGCAGAGCATGCTGGCAGATGACTCTGAGCTGGTGCAGACGGAGGGTTACTGATGCTTATTAACCTTAGGGTTTAGGGTGGCAGGTATTTATCCCGGCTGCAACAGGCCGGGATAATACCTGTTTTGTATTTTTAATGCATATTTTTTTAATAGATGCGCCGATGAGACTTTTACTGATTTTTGTTGCAATCACACTGATGGCTGCAAGGTGTGAGAGGAGCCGGGACGCCGATTCCGACTGGAAGATCGGGGATCCTGAAATATCCGTCAAGACCGAACCCCTGTTTCCCGAAAGGGAAGAGAATGAGCTTGTAACACTCTGGTTCAGTGCTGAAGGGTCTGATGATCCGCTCTCACTTGAATCGATCGAGATCAGGTTTTCGGACAACAGTGCGGTTGCATCACTCGCAGCCATCTCAGCCTGGTATACCGGAGCAGTCCCCGGCGTTCCACAGCGTACCCTGCTGGCAACGCTGGAAAACCCCGGGAAAAAAAGCCTCCTTAAGGGTGACATCGCTCTTGACACAGGTAAAAACTATTTTGTGCTTTCATTCAATGCCAGGGATGATGCTGATCTTGCCGGTACCCTGGAAGTGGAGTCGGTGACTCTCTCCTTCAGCGATAAAACAAGTCGTGAGATTGCCTCCATACCCGGCGACCCCGTCATCAGGTTTGGCAAAGTACTCAGGGCAGCAGGCCAGGACGGTGTGGACACCTACCGCATACCCGGTCTTGTCACGACCAACAGCGGAACCCTGATTGCCGTTTATGACAACAGGTACAACAACAGCAAGGATCTCCAGGAGGATATTGACATAGGCATGAGCCGCAGCAGCGACGGAGGAGAGACATGGGAGCCCATGAAAGTAATCATTGACATGGGCGAATACGGCGGACTGCCTGAGCAGCTTAACGGTGCCGGCGATCCCTGCGTGCTCTATGACCGGGTAAACGGCACCCTCTGGGTGGCAGCCTTATGGATGAGCGGCTCTGCACCTGACAAGATGCTCTGGTGGGCATCGCAGCCGGGCATGACACCACAGGAGACAGGTCAGTTTATACTCGTGAAGAGCACCGATGACGGTATTACCTGGTCAGAACCTGTTAATATCACCGGGCAAATCAAGAATCCTTCATGGCAGTTGCTGCTTCAGGGTCCGGGACGCGGCATTACCATGAGTGACGGCACGCTGGTCTTTCCGGCCCAGTTTAAAGCCGATATCGGAGTCAAGGCACTCGACGGCGGGCAGTATACCTGTCATTCGACCATCGTCTACAGTCGTGACGGTGGAGAGACATGGAGCATAGGCACAGGTGCAAAGTCAAACACCACTGAATCGCAGGTTGCAGAACTCTCTGACGGCAGCCTCATGCTCAATATGCGCGACGACCGGAATCGCACCGACAAAAGTGAAACCAACGGCAGGGCCGTGGCGATAACCGCTGACCTGGGTGAGACCTGGACAGTTCACTCCTCGTCAAACTCACTCCTGCCAGAGCCAAACTGCATGGCCAGCCTGATAGCAGCCGAGGTAATTGTTGACGGCCAGATGAGAAGAGTTCTCTTCTTCTCCAACCCTGATAACAAAAGCGAGAGAACAAACATGACTATCAAGGCAAGCCTTGACGAAGGAGCCACATGGCCGGAGGAGTATCAGATGGAGCTGTTTGCACCGGCAGGGTACGGCTATTCATGTCTCACCATGGTAGACGACAGTCATGTGGGGATACTTTATGAAGGAGTAAAAGAGCTCTATTTCCAGAAGATAAGAGTGGATGAGCTCCTTGCAATCAAATAGCAGCAATAAAATCGAATTATGACCATAGATAAATTTAAAGGCCTTGTTGCCGCGCCCTTCACCCCGATGCATGCGGAAGGTGAAATCAATACGGATCTGATCGCAGGATACTACAGGCTTCTTACCGGCAATGGAGTTGTGGGAGCCTTCATCAACGGCTCCACCGGTGAGGGTGTGTCAACGACATTGCGTGAAAAACTGGTGGTGGCGGAGGCCTGGGCCAAAGCCAGCTCCGGGGGCGAAATAAAGGTCATAAACCACCTCGGGGGCACCTGCTACAAGGAGTGTATCGAACTTGCAATTGAGTCCGGGAAGATGGGGCTCCATGCCGTGGCGCTGACATCACCATCATATTTCAAGCCTGCAAATGTTAAGATGCTGGCCGAGTTCTTCATAAGGGTGGCATCATCAGTTCCTGAGATGCCGGTATATTATTACCACATTCCGGTGCTGACCGGTGGGTTCTTCAATATGATTGATTTCATGCGCGAAGTAGCCCCACGGGTGCCAAATTTTGCCGGAATCAAATTTACACACGAGGACTTCATGGATTTTCTGAGCTGCCTTAATTATGAGGGCGGGAAATATGACATGTTGTGGGGCCGTGATGAGAACTTCCTCTCCGCGATGGTGCTTGGTGCCCGTGGCGCAGTAGGAAGCACATACAACTATGCAGCCCCGCTATATGTCGAAATGATGGAGGCATTTGACCGCAACGACCTTGACAAGGCACGTGCACTCCAGCAGAAATCGATTGATATGATCACTCTTCTGGGTAAGTACGGTGGCATCGCCACCGGCAAAGCCTTCATGAGATTCATTGGCCTGGAGTGCGGTGAGTTTCGCCTGCCGGTGAGAAACATGAGCAGGTCAGATTATGACAGTTTCGTGAAGGATGTGAAAAGCCTGGAGATGGATGAACTCTTTTCAAAACTGGCATGACCCGTGGTGTTAAAGCGTAGCATATACACTCTTTCTCTACTGGCACTTGCTGTAGCGTTAACCTTTAATTACTGTTCGAGGATGAATATTGAGTGGTCAGAACTGCCCCCGCTGCCGCCGCCGGCTCCCGGCACAATCCAGCCCGGTGTGGCAGGTCCCTTTGCAGGGATGCACGGACAAACCCTTATCGTTGCCGGAGGTGCAAACTTCGCTGATACCATGCCCTGGCATGGCGGAAGGAAATATTATCATGATGATATCTATACCCTTCATCTTCCTGTCAACGGAGGCCTGTGGAAGAACTATCGGGGAGAGATCTCACTGCCTGCTGCAGTCGCATACGGGGCATCAGCGTCAACGGAGGCAGGACTCGTCTGCATGGGAGGTGAGACGGAGCAGGGGTTGACAGATGAGGCCTATATAATATCAGTGGCAGGTGAGAGGCTGATCTTCACGCCGCTGCCTCCATTACCTCTGCCTCTTTCAAATGCAGCCTCAGCCTCAATAGGGCCGAAGGTATTTCTTGCCGGAGGCCTGTCATCCGAAGGACCATCATATGCGCTCTGGTGCCTGAATACTGATGATATAGCTGCCGGCTGGCAAAGACTGGCAGATATGCCGTTGCCGCTTATCAACAGTGTAATGGCAGCAACCGGCGGAGAGGAGCCTGAACTCTGGCTGCTGGGAGGCAGGACAAGAGGCGTGGAAGATGACATGTCACTTATCCGATCAGAGGTGATCAGCTATTCAGTGAATGAAGACAGATGGCATGGCAGGGGAGAACTGGCAAACGGAAACGGAGTCATCAGGCTGGCTGCCGGAACGGGTACAGCGATAGACGATAAGCACATTGCCATCTTCGGGGGTAATGACGGAGAGGTTTATAACAGTGTTGAAAAAATCCTCTCCGGGATGTCACGCGTTACCGATACAATTGTGCTGGCAGAGATGAAAAAAGAGTATATCACCCTTCAGGAGAGCCATCCCGGCTTTGCACGGCAGGTGATTTTGTATGACACCGAAACAGGTAAAAGCCATATAGTGGGCGAGATACCAGGCCCGGCGCAGGTGACCACTACCGCCGTATCCACTCCATTCGGAATTGTAATTCCATCCGGGGAGATCAGGCCGGGAGTGCGGACCGACATAATCATGATGGCAACCCTCAGATGATCTGAAATGACAAACGTTGGCCGTGTTGAAGTCGCAGATAGGTACAGGAGGAATCTCCTGGATGATGTCATCCCATTCTGGATTACCCACTCGCCCGACCGTGAGCACGGAGGCTACTTTACCTCTCTTGACCGGGAGGGGAAGGTATATGATACCGACAAGTTCATCTGGCTGCAGGCGCGTGAGGTGTGGATGTTCAGCCATCTTTACAACCAGCTGGAAAAGAGGCCGGAGTGGCTGGAGATGGCGCTTCTCGGAGCGGATTTCCTTGAGAAGCATGGGCATGATCCTGAGGGTAACTTCTACTTCTCGCTCACAAGGGATGGCAGGCCTCTGGTTCAACCTTACAATATCTTCTCTGACTGCTTTGCAGCAATGGCATTTGGCGAGCTGGCCAAAGCTACAGGTATTGCCAGCTACGGTGATATCGCCATGAAGACCTTCAACAATATACTCAGGCGGTATGATAACCCGAAGGGCCAATGGTCAAAGACATATCCCGGCACCCGTCCGCTCAAGGGCTTCTCCCTGCCGATGATTCTCAGCAACCTTGCCAGAGTGCTGGAGCATCTCCTTGATGATTCCATGGTTGAAAAGATAACCACCGACTGCATCCATGAGGTGATGGATGTTTTCTACAACAGTGAGCAAGGGCTTGTTCTTGAAAATGTGACTCCCGACGGCAAATTTTCAGACAGTTTTGAAGGACGGCTGCTGAATCCCGGCCATGCCATCGAGGCCATGTGGTTCATGATGGACCTGGCAGTGAGCAGGGGCGACATGAAGCTGGCTGCGAAAGCTAAGGATATCACTCTTTCCACGCTGGAAAAAGGATGGGATAAGGAGTTCGGAGGTGTCTTCTACTTCCTGGATGTTATGGGCCATCCGCCCCAGCAGCTGGAGTGGGACCAGAAGCTCTGGTGGGTGCATATCGAGACGCTTATTACGCTGGCAAAAGGATACCGCCTTACCGGTGACCAGAGGTGTCTCGACTGGTTTGAGAAGGTTGACACCTACACATGGAGTCATTTTCCTGATCCTGAATATGGAGAGTGGTATGGCTACCTCAACCGCAGGGGAGAGGTTCTGCTGCCTCTCAAAGGCGGCAAATGGAAAGGCTGCTTCCATGTTCCCCGCGGACTGCTGCAGGTCTCCGCAACCCTGAACGATTAACCTGTAATGGTGTTATATTTACAGCTAATGTAAATATGCATCATGGACCTCATTCTGCGCGACAACTTTATATCCCTGTGGAAGAAATATTTCGGCAAGGCTGACCTCCCGATTACATTTTATTACACATATGCCGATGGCGCGGCCCACTGGGCTGACAAACCAAAGGGATGGAGCTGCATAGTCTGCGAGCTGGCCAGGGTCAGGAAGGGCAGGAGCCTGGTATACAACGCTGAGAGGGTCACCTGCGGGGGAGGCAGGCGATACCTCGGGTTCACTGATAAAATGAGACCCGGATTTGAATATTTTCTATCCTGCGGAAATGAAAAGATGGAAGGCGAAAGATACCTCCAGACCCCCGAACTGGTTAAGGAGTTCATGAAATCGCAGAAGATCCTGCCGGTTTCAGGTATGAACCTTGTTTTCAAAAGATGGGATAAGCTGGAGGAGGGCGACGATCCCGATGTGGTTATTTTCTTCGCAAAGCCCGATGTGCTGTCGGGACTATTCACCCTCGCCAACTTCGACCAGTCGGAACCCAACGGCACTTACACACCTTTCGGCTCGGGATGTGCATCCATAATACACCATCCCTACCTTGAGAGTCTCACTGATAATCCGAGGGCAGTGATAGGCATGTTCGACCCCTCCGCACGCAAATGCGTGCCTGAAGATGAACTCACCTTCGCCATCCCGATGAAGAGATTTGAAAAGATGATCGGTTACATGGAGGAGAGTTTTCTCATCACTGACACCTGGGCAACCATCCGGGAGAGACTAAAGTAAAACGTTTCTGCACTCCCGGGCTGCTGGTGCCTCTGCGGCTGACGGTGTGTTGCCCTTTCGCTGAATGCTGGACGTACTGCGGCTGTTGCTTCCAGGCCTGACGGTTTATTGTACTTCAGATGTCTCTGCTTTCCCGCTTGTCTGTGTGTTGCACTTCCGTGGTTCAGTTACCTGGCGGCCGCACCGCTGTTTATGGCTGTTATCTGCCTCTGTCGGCTGGTAACTGTTCCTTTGCTTATGGCTAATGGACTTTAATTGACATTAGATCAATGCTATAGCCAATGGACTAAAAAAATAGTCAAAAAAGTTGCAAAAATAGTTGCATGACTAAAAGAATAGTCATATATTTGCTGTGAAGGATTGACAGAACAGATATGAAAACAATGCAACTGACAAGGGCAGAGGAGCAGGTGATGCAGATCCTGTGGGATCTCGGGGAGGGACTGGTAAAGGATATTCGTGAGCGTTTTGACGACCCCAGGCCTGCCAGGAACACGGTATCGACAGTGGTCAGGATCCTTGAGAAGAAGGGATATGTTGACCACAAGTCCTTTGGGAACGTCCATCTTTATTACCCGATCGTTTCCAGGGAGGAGTATTCACGCCACCAGCTCTTCGGGCTGCTCGAAAGTTATTTTGACAACTCGTTCCCCGCCATGGCATCATTCTTTGCACGTGAAAAGGATCTTTCCGTCGCGGAGATGGATGAGCTGATCAGGGAGACGCGAAAGGAGTTATCGGCCAATAAAGAGCAGAAGTGATGGAAACGATAGGCTTATATATGCTCAGGTCGGTGGTGTGGATAACCGGGTTTGCCCTGGTATATTTTATCTTTCTCAAGAACGAGAGGTTTTTTCTTCTGAACAGGATATACCTTATTGCGGGTATTCTCGCTTCAGTCATCCTTCCATTGGTAACTGTCCGGTATGTTGTAGAAGTGCCGGTCCTGCAAGCCGGAGCCACTGCCGGTCCTGTTACTTTCTCGTTGGATAACGAAGGCGCCTGGCAGCAGATAATGGCAGTGGTTATTGGTGCCGTCTGGCTGACCGGGGTTGCTCTATTCTTATTACGTTACGTGGTACAGGTTATACCTGTGCTGCGGGCAGCCGGTAAGGCGGAGCGGACGCCGGGTTATCCCGTCAGGGTGATCCGGTCATCTGAATTCCCCGGTTCATTTTCATTATTCTCTTTTGCAGTTGTCAATCCTTCAGTTTCAGAGACCGAGACAAGAGAGATTATGAATCATGAGCTGGTACATATCAGACAGATGCACTGGATTGACCTGCTGCTTTCATCCCTTCTATGTGCAGTTCAGTGGTTTAATCCTGTTGTCTGGATCTACTCCGGGTTCGTCAGGCAGAACCATGAGTATCTGGCCGACGAGGAGGCGCTGCAGCGTACCTCCGACCCGGCTGTCTACAGGGCTGTTCTTATCAACCAGATCGCCGGCACGCCAGTCATCGATCTAGGGAGCTTTTTCAGTTACTCACACAACAAAAAACGATTTATCATGATGAAAAATAAAATCAGTTCACCCTACAGGAAGCTTCGGCTGTTCCTGATTCTGCCGGTAGCAGCACTGGTGCTCTATGCCTTTGCGAAACCGGAATACAGGTTCGTGGAAGAAGGGCCCGGCACGGCTACTGCAACAACTGTCACTTCTGACATTTCGAAGAGTGTTACCGGGGTGGTCAGGGATGACGGAGGTAATCCTCTCGAAGGTGCCGCGATAGTGATAAAGGGAACGACGGTCGGTACGATCAGTGACGGGGCAGGACGTTTTACCCTTAAGGATGTCGCGGATGATGCTATACTTGTAATCTCTTATGTCGGGTTTGAAACAAAAGTTTTTTCGGTGAAAGCCGGAGGCCGTAACCCGGTTGTTACGATGCAAAGGAGCACGGTAGTTACCGATACGATAAATATTGGTCCCGTACCGCCCCCGCCGCCACCACCACCGTCAGGAGTAGGAACTCCGCCACCGCCGCCGCCTTCGACCGGAGCAGGAACTCCGCCTCCGCCACCACCCCCACCACCTTCCAGTGCAGGAACCCCTCCTCCTCCTCCAGCAAAGGACAGGATCAGGATTGTTGACGAGAAAATTTCAGGCGAAACAAAAGCTCTGATAGTTATTGACGGAGAAATTGTAAGCAATAAATCACTCTCAGAAGTGGATCCCGAGGAGATAGAATTAATTAATGTTCTTAAGGGTGAGATGGCAATCCTGAAGTATGGAGAGAAGGCCCGCGATGGCGTGATTGAGATTAAAACCAAAAGCAGTACTGCTGATGCCGATCAGGTCAGGGAGGAGGTAATAGTTCCAGGACGGGGACAGAAAGAGGGTGATGCGATATTTGTTGTTGTTGAGGAGATGCCGCAGTTCCCGGGAGGTGAGGAGGCTATGATTTCATGGATTTCTCAGAATATCAGGTATCCCGAGCAGGCAAAAAATGAAGGTATCAGAGGAGTGGTAGTTGTCACCTTTGTTGTAAGCAAAACCGGCAAGGTGGGTGATGTGAAGGTGGTAAGATCAGTTCATCCTCTCCTGGATGCCGAGGCAGTCAGGGTTATCGGGGAGATGCCCGAATGGAAACCTGGCACCCAGAGCGGCAAGAGGGTGAATGTGAAGTATAACGTACCGGTGAAATTCAACCTGGATGTCAAGCTGAAAGCCGATAAACTGTAAGAGTTTGTCAGTGATATTCAAAACTGAGAGGCCGGCCTGATCGCCGGCCTTTTTCATCACACACTGGCCCTGCCGTAGCAATAGTGCCAGCGCTTTTCACCCTTCACGCCATAGGGGGGGCTAACCCATACTCTCCTTTACACCTGTCTCTTTTACATGATGTATCACCGTCTGCGGGAACGGGATCTCAATACCCTCCCTGTCAAAGGCATACTTCAGCCTCTTGCGGAATTCACCTGCAATCTCCCACTGCTTTAAAGGTTTGGTGTCTCCAAGTATCTTCACCACTATTGAGGAGTCAGCAAATTCATTCACCCTCAGGAACTGGGGCGGCGAGATGATGGAATCACTGAATGCCGGATCTGCGGCCAGTTCTTTTCCCGTCTCGTTGATCACTCTGATCAGTTGCTCAATATCCGTACTGTATGCTACACCCATGTCCATATTCACCCGGGCAAAGTCCTTTGACAGGTTGGATACTTTTGTAATCGAGCCGTGCGGTATATGATGCACGGTGCCGTCAAGGTTGCGCAGGGTTGTTTTCCTCAGGCTTATGTCCTCCACAGCTCCGCTTAAACCTTCAATATCAACGACATCCCCTATACGGTACTGGTTCTCAAGCATCAGGAAGAGTCCTGTTATTATGTCCCTGATAAGATACTGTCCGCCAAAGCCCACGGCAAGTCCCACAATTCCGGCGCCTGCTATCAGCGGTCCGATTTCGATGCCCATCTCCCCCAGGATCATCATCAGGGCCACAACAGTTATTACAATGTTCAAAGCTCCGGTGAAAATTCTGATCAGTGTATCTTCACGCTTCTTCTCCGCATCAGGTGATGTATTCTCATCTGATTTTACCGTTGCCCTGACGGTCCTTACAATCAATCTTTTGAGTAATCTGTTAATAACAAGGGCGAGGACAGCAATAATTACTATTCTTATGCCATGATCGGTGAGCCATGGGACTATCTTTTCCGTCCAGTTTTTAATCGTTTCTTCCATTATGTATGGATTTATGCTGTAAAATATGTATGCTATGGATAAAGGGCTGCAATTTAATAAAACCTAAGATGTTATGCAACCCCGGGGACTCACCGTGCGTTGACTAAGCTTATGCTGATCGGCACATGCAAGGGCTACTTTTTGTATAGAGTGATGGGGAATTAGGTTATTATAAGTATTTTTGATAGACTCTTCAGGTCAGACCTGTCAGACAATTTTTTATGCTCCTGTTAAACAGCCAAGTCGGTAACTACATCATAAGCAACGGAAGGAGATACTCCTACTTTGCCGGTAATAATTACCTGGGTCTTGCCGGTGATGCACGCATTAAGGCGGCCGTCATCATGGCGGTTGAAAAATACGGAGTGAACTTCTCCGCCTCCAGGCACACTACCGGGACAGCTGACATACATCTGGAGCTTGAGAACGCACTGGCCTCCTTCAAAGGCAAGGAGGATTCGGTTGTCTTTGCCTCGGGATACCAGGGTAACAGTATACTCCTGGAGGTGCTCAGGGGCAGTTATTCAACACTCTTCATCGACCAGTCGGCACATGCCAGCATCCTTGCTGCCATCCCCTCTGATGTGACCGGAGTGATTTTCTATAATCATTGCGACGCCGATCATCTTGATAAACTTCTTGAGAGCAGCGGGAGTTCCGAGCCACTGGTCATCACCGACGGCATTTTCCCGCTCACCGGGGAGATTGCCCCGCTTGACAGGATTTACCCTGTGGTAAGGAAGCATCACGGCATCCTGGTGGTTGATGATGCTCATGCTACCGGCATTCTTGGTGATACCGGCAAGGGTACGCCCGAGTACTTCGGCCTTTCCGGGGAGGAAAGTATACATCAGACTGAGACGATGAGCAAGGCCCTGGGAGGCTACGGTGGGTTCATCTCTGGAAGCAGGGCTCTCACCTCGCTGATAAGGGAGAGATCAGCCACTTACCAGGCGTCGACGGCGCTGCCGCCACCAATTGCTGCAGCGGGAATAGAATCGCTCAGGATCCTGGGTGACAATCCGGGTCTCAGGCTTCAGCTCCTGGAGACGGCATATCACCTCAGGACAGAGATAGCAGGGATGGGATACCGGACCACTGACTACAGGACTCCGATCATACCTGTGATCTTTGATGCCCCTGAAAAGGCCAGGGGTCTGTCACTTTTCCTGGAGGAGAACGGAGTGATTGTACCCTTTATGAATTATCCCGTAAGAAAAGAGATGCACCAGGTCAGAATAGCTGTCTCTGTCAGCCACACTGAAGAACAGGTCAGCCAGTTACTGGAATTGTTAAAAAAATGGAAGACGAAAAATGAAAACAGCTAAAATCAGGAAAGTATTTATTGAACCGGTCAACGTGCCTCTGGATGAGCCGTTTACTATTGCCATCGGAACCAAGTACAGCATTGAGAACGCACTGGTGACGGTAGTGCTTGAGAATGGTATTGAGGGTTACGGTGAGGCTGCGCCGCTGGAGCCTATCAACGGCGAAAATCAGGAGACAGTCCTGGCTACGCTGAAGAGTTGTGTAGGATTCCTGGAGGGAAAGGAGATAACTGACTACAGAGCCATATCCGCCACGCTTAGGGGTGTCTTCTGGGCACAGGTCACTGCCCGCTGTGCCATCGAGATGGCGCTGCTTGATGCATACACTAAGATGATCGACATTCCCCTGTACCAGTTTTTCGGCGGCGCCGGCAACAGGGCCGAGACAGATTATACCATTGACATCGTGCCGCCTGAGACGGCAAAAGCCAATGCTGCGAAGCTGGCAAAGGCGGGATACACTGTTCTTAAAACCAAGGTTGGAAAGAAACTGACAGACGACATTGACCGCCTGCTGGCTATCAGGGAGGGAGCCCCGGCATGCGGTATCACCATTGATGCCAACCAGGGCTATTCACCCTGCGAGGCGGTCCATTTCATAGAGGAGATGGTCAGTAATGATATCCGCCCCATACTGTTTGAACAGCCTGTCTCCAGATATGACCTGCAGGGAATGAGGTTTGTCAAGGATCATACCTCAATACCGATTGGCGCTGACGAGTCGGTGTTCACCAGTGCCGACGCCATAAATGTAGTACGCACCGGATGTGCCGATTATATCAACATTAAACTCATGAAGTCAGGCATCATTGAGGCTATGGACATAGCAGCCATAGCCCGCAGCGCAAACATAAAACTGATGATTGGATGCATGCTGGAGTCTAAGCTGGCGCTGGGATGTTCCGTTCACTTTGCGGCAGGGATGGGTTGCTTCAGCCATATCGATCTGGATCCGCATATTGATCCCGCCCTGGAGCCCTTTACCGGCGGCCCCGTCTACAGTGCACCATTCTGGACACTGCCACCCGATCTGCCCGGCATAGGATGTCAGAAACGGTGATCACTGCGGGCTGCCTGTTATTCTGAGGGGTACCTTTCCAGTGAAATGTAATCCAGGAGGAACTCGTTAATCTCCCCGTCCATATTGCGGTTGAAGTCATCATACTTTACTGTCAGAAGATTCTCCCCGCTCTTAAGAGTAATCCACTCAACATTGGTTAATCCCCAGTCTGACCACTCATCGAGGCCTCGCTGAGGAAAAATCAGCGGGCCTGCAAACGCACCGTTTACATAAAGCGACCGTATCCCGCAGTTATTGTCGGTGTTTACCGGGCCTGTGCCGTTGGCGTAGCGCATTCGAAGCGCATATCTGCCGGCCACAGCACTAATCTTGACAATCAGATCCCTCTTGTTTTCCAGTGAGAACCGTACATACCCGCTGCCTGAGAATCCCTCTGCACCATTTTCTGCCTGAATGTTAAAGTTCTCTGCTTCAACGATAAGAGATCCATTTTCCGGCATCACCGATACCGGGTTGCTCATAAAAGACTCAGCCCCGTTGCTGTCCACCGCCATGACCTGGTATTCCGCCGGTTCTTCAGAATAAGGCAGTTCCATCGGGCTCACCGTTGGCACAGGTTCGTGCTTGCCGTTTATGTACAGACGGTATTCGGTGGCATTGCTTACGCTACTCCAGGAGAGCATATTGTCATTTGTTGACAGGAGAGGAGTTTCGGGTGACGTATAATTTTTCACAGCATTGTATTGCTCTTTCTTTGCCTGGCCGTTCATGACGATTTCTACAGTATGACTGCCGGTCATTGTTGAAGGTATGGAATAGTCCGTTGTCGCTGTTCCGTCAATCCTGAGGAGGCTGATGCCGTCGCCCCACCCGGTAACCTTAATATCATAGATGCCGCCTCGGTAGCTGAGATTTTTCAGTGAGTAGCTTCCACTGTAACTATGTGGTATGACGGGATCAAACTTCATGCGGTCGCTGTCAAAGCTGATGCCTAAGAGAATACGGTGGTGCATTGCCAGCATGGCCGCAACGCTCCACAACTGCCTGTCGGAGTTGATCTCTGTGCCTGCAAAATCGCCTGTCTCTGCCACGAAATTTTCCTTGTTGGTAAGGAACAGTGCGGCCGGCCGGATAATTGATGCAAGTCCTGCCTCAACCGCGTCAACCCTCTTCTCCCCGGCATTGGCCATGGTCCAGAATGCCTGCACGAATGGCCAGATACCATTATTGTGGTATGGAGGTATGCCTGGTATCTGGGGGAAAATGCATGTGATCCCGAAAGGAGTGACCGGGGTATTCTGAAGCACCATTTGCTTCCTTTCATCATCTGCAATGTCAAAAAGGACGGTAAATGCCTCACCCAGGGCTTCAGCTCTGGGTGACAGTGACCTGTAATACCTGCCGTAGAGGTACTGTCCGTAAAATCCCTTTTCCTGATGCCACATATGTGCGTTTATCTTTTCGCGCAGTTGCTCGGCAATAGCTGACCAGTGATCATCCAGCCCAAGCTCGCGTGCCATCAGTCCTGTGACTGTCAGAGCCTGGAAGTATGCGGCGTTGGTCCCGAGGTTCAGTGATGCATAGATGTCGGCAGGCTCCATCCAGAGAGGATAGGTCTGTTTTCTCCAGTCGAGGAATGAAGATTCTCCCCGCTTCAGTCCGGTGGCAGGGTCAGTGAGCGTCCTGTTGTCGGCCTCAAGGCTGTTTTTTACCGTCTCAAAAGCTTCAGTCAGCCACCCTTTGTCGCCTGTATATTTGTAGATCTCCCATGCTGCCAGCGCCCATACGACCCG
>CAZFIF010000022.1:0-23520 GCA_964519065.1 uncultured Rikenella sp. | reverse complement strand
TGCCGTCATCATCCCACAGGGGAGAGGGGTCAATAAGTCCCCTGCCCTCCATGACTGTCACAGGGTCTGACCATGGCCCTGCCGGATTGGCAGCCTTAACCATGAAGATGCCGCGATCAGGATCAGGGTAGAAGATATGGTACTCCCCGTTATGGATCCTTATACATGGCGCCCATACGCCACCGCCGTGCCTGACCTCGGAATAATATTTTTCAGGCTGCAGCCTTTCAAGTGCATACCCTGTCAGCCGCCAGTTCACCAGGTCGGAGGAGTGCAGCACCGGTAGTCCCGGCACACAGTTGAATGATGAGGCAACCATGTAGAAATCATCACCTGCCCTGACCACATCCGGATCAGAGTAGTCGGCATGCAGTACGGGGTTGCTGAACGTTGCAGTGGTCCCCTGGCCACCCTGCCTGCATGAGATGAGGATGATCAGTGAAAGAGGTATCAGAAGTGAGCCTATATTACAGGTAGCTTTCATTGGTATTTCCGGTAACCGGGTCTGAATATTCCGGGGACCGGGAGCAGTCACCACTCCCGGTCCGTGGAATAACTTAAAACTAACCCAAACCCTTTTCTATGTCAACGACTATGGCATCCAGCGCGGTGCTCCGGCCTTTTCGATCCCCTCAAAATGAATGTCAAGGAAGGTGAAGTCACCGTTGACAGGATCAGTCCACAAAGCTGTCGAAGTACCGGTATACGATATCAGAGAAGCCAGGTACACAGCGTTGATGTCCGTATAGTCGGCTGTAGCGTAAGATCCTGTCACCGTCATGGTCATCGCTCCCGGTCTGACACCGTTGGCAACGGCACTTGACTGACCCATTATACAGTCGCTGATAGTCATCGTCCCGGCAGATGTTCCGGAGGAGCCAAAGTCAATAAACCACCTGCCCGACGAGGCATCCATTGCGACCTGATCAAAAGTACAGTTATCTATAATGACGCTCTCGCACCCGATTCCGGATCCGTAATTGATGATCCCGCCCCGGATATTATAAACAGTTGAGTTGATGAACTTAATATTGACCATTGAGGCCGTTGAGTTATTCGGATTGAGCATCCCGTAATGGCTGTCCCAGGCGAAGTCGTACATGACGCAGTTGTTAAACTCAACATTATTTATTACCTGTCCGGCGGCGTTGCCGCGCAGGCGCACCACACTTCGTCCGGAGTTTCTGACAATGCAATTATTGAATATCAGCGAACCCAGGCTAACAGCTGAGCCTTCGACATCGAATACGCCCCGGTGTTTGGTGTCTCCTACGCCGTCATAAAGACAGGTTATATCAACATTCTCAAAGATCACAAAATCGGAGAATGTCATGGCAGGATCAACGTCGAACATGTGGTTTCCACCACCGCTCATCAGATAGATGACTGGCAGGTCGTCAGGGAACAGACCCCTGATCTTTATACTGCTCATGATAGTGTCAGTTTCAACAAGCGGGTAGTCAGCGCCATTGGTCAGAACCAGCACCCCTCCCGGAGCCATGGATTCAATTGCTGCCGCAAGGTCTCCGCCGGCAGGAAGCAGTACATCGCCCTCGATCACGAGGTTTGTCCTTCCGCGCACGAAGGTGCCGTTCACAAGCCTTATTTCATAATCAGCATTGGCTAAACCCGTCAGTTCTTTCACACCTGCAGCGATCTCACCGGCGGTAAGAGGGTAGGACACCTCACTGCCCCCATCAACAAACACAAGTGCAGTGGCAATTGCGCCGGGCTTCCATCTTACCGTACAGGAGCCCAGGCCTGTCATCTCGCTGAAATAATTGGTGAACAGGTTTTCAGGGGCTGACCTGAACTCGACGGTTGCCCATTTTGATTCCGCAACCCCGTCGAGAGAACTTACCGCCTTGAGCCTGGCTGCAAACTGGGTGTCGCCGGCAGGCAGGTCATAGGTATAGGTTGTCACTCCTGCTTCCACCTCGGAGGTAACCAGCAGCGATGCCGGGGCAAAGGCAATTCCCTCGTAAATTTCAACCAGGTAATGATCTACATTTTTTTCCTCCGACCACATAAGAGTAACCATCGTTACGTTACTGATCTGGGCGGTCAGGCCGACAGGGGTAAAAGCCCTGTCAAAGTCAAGTTCTTCTATAATAGGGTCGATCTTATCATCACACGCACTGAAGATCATCAGAGATAAGGCCCCGGCGAAGAATACTATATTTCTTAGTGTCTTTTTCATTACTTCATAGATTTATCAGTAACCATAATCATTTGTCAACATCCCGTTACTGGCATCGATGAACACCTGCCAGATTGGCCAGAACTGGTATTTGTCCGGGTCAAACTTAAAGAGAGAGTTAAGTTTGGGATCGGTTATCTCATCAGGTGCGATCCACTCTTCAAAGCCGGTATATTCACCTGACATATCAGCCGTTTCGCCTCTGTTGAGACCATAGATTTCGAGTTTGGTCCTCAGACCATCTTCATCAGCCACGTACCTGTAATACAGATTAGCCGGTACGTCCGAATATTCACCGGCCAGGTTACGCAGATTATCCATTTTGACCAGGGCTTCTTCCATTTTAGACTGTAACAGGTTCCATCGGATAAGAGCCGATTTGCGTTCCATCTCGCCGCAGAATTCAAAGGCAAACTCATCAACGATAGCATTAAACATCTGTTCTTTACTCGCCAGGGCATTTACATATGCATCCACTTTTACCGGCCAGTCAGCCTGTGCAAAAGCTCTCTGGCGTATTTGCTTCAGGTAGGGAGCCGCCGCACCGGGGCCATTCAGTTCATTTTCTATCTCCGCAGCCATCAGCAATACCTCGGCATATCGCAGATAAATCTTGTTAAGGCCGTCGTCATTGGTGGATGTTACATATCTGTCCATCCACTCGTAACGCCACTTGCCAAAGCACCAGTTGTCGAGTGAACGCAATTCCTGGTTAGCAACACCATTGACAGCATTGCCATATTCATAGGGCACACATGATACATCGCGCCGTGTGTCCCTCACATCATAGTCATAGAAGAAAAAGGGCAGAGGCCCGACGGTGCCGCCTCTTGGCTGGCCGGTGTACTGGTCAACCGACCTGTGCTGCACTGCGAAGGTGAATGCCACTCTTCCGCGACCGGCTGCAAAGGGTATCTCCCAGAGTGATTCGCCGCCGGCAGTGATGTCCTCCTGGCACATTAGCCTGAATACCTTCTCGAAAGTAGACTCAAGCTGTGCTGTACGGCTGTTTATAACATCTTTGCATTCCTGCAGAGCTACCGGGTAAAGGTTTGCCACCGATAGTTCCGGGTCATTGCTCCTTCTGATGCCGTCAGGATACTGTGAATAACCTGCTGCTCTCAGGATGAGACGGGCACGCAGGGCTTTGACAAAGGCCCTGTTTATTCTCTCAGTCGACATGGTCGCCTCAGTCTCATTCGGCCATGCTACAAGCGTTGCCGCTTCTTCCAGGTCGGCGATCACCTGCTTGTAGACATCATCACGGCTTGACTTTGCCAGGTAGATGGTGGTGGATGAGACAGGTTCGAACCGGGCGATCACATCGCCCCATGCCTTGAGGAGATCTGCGTAATAGATCGACCTGAGAGTCAATGCTTCTCCCAGTAGCTGACCCATCTCATTGCCCGGGGCGGGATCACCATAGGTCCTGAGCCCCCTGATACAGATGTTGGCACGCTCAATACCCAGGTACATCATCGCCCAGGCATTGTTGGTAGTATTCATATAAGTATTGGTGGCAGAGTTCTCGTACCTGGCCAGCTCCTGTGTCGGACCTGTGCCGTCAGACGAGTTGTTCCACTCAATATCTGTGTTCGCCCCGTAGAAGGGAATGAATCTTCCCCTGTAGGAGTTGGTTTGTCCGAGTGGTTCCTTTATCCCGTCAACAGCCATGGAAGCGAGTGTGGGATTGGAGAAGATAAGTGATTCGTCCAGCGTCGATTGTGACGGAGCCTCCAGAAAGTCCTCGCAGGAGATGAGAAAACAGGCCAGGACCAGGCTTATAATATATATTGCTTTTTTCATGATCGTACTGTTAAATCATTTAAAATGATAGATTTATTCCAAACAGGAGTTGCCTGCTCTTTGGATATGCAGAGTAATCAACACCGGGAGTGAGTCCGGTATTACGCCTGGAGGATACCTCGGGGTCAAACCCGGAGTAGTTGGTCAGAACAAACACATTGTAAGCTGAGACATAGAGCCTGACATTCTGAAGATATACCTTGCTCAGGACCGTTTTGGGAATAGTATATCCCAGTGACAGCGTGTTCAGCCTCAGGAATGAGCCATCCTCGACAGCCCAGTCGCTGAAGACATGTCTGGTCATGTATGGTGACCACATGGTTGTACTGGCATTCAACGACTGCAGTGTTGCAGGATCGTTGACCAGGTTCCCTTCCGCATCAACATTGGTCCATCTCTTGCCATCGGCCATAATGTCGATCATGTTCCTGAACTGATACCTGCCCGTCGTATACTCGATCTTGTTGGCGTTGTAGATATCGTTACCGAAACTCCAGTTGAACACTGCGGCGAGATCAAATCCGTAGAGACGGCCATCAACTGTAAACCCTCCCGTATGCTTCGGATTTGCATCTCCTATGATCACGCAGTCATCGACGTTGACAATATTGTCACCGGTGTTATCGACCAGTTTCAGGCTTCCCGGCCTGACAGTACCTATAACAGGAGAAGAGTCATCAATGCCGTCTCTCAATGTCCATATATCAGTGGCTTCGTCATACCCGGAGAAGTCTGATACTTCATATCTTCCAGCGTTCTGATACCCATACATCTTCCCGACGGAGCCACCTACTGCTACCCAGTAATCGTTTCCTATCTCCGTGGAGGCCCATGAGGTGTTCATGCCGAAGTCATCCATTATCCCGAGGGAGACGATTTTATTCCTGTTAAAGCCGATATTGAACCCGAAATTCAGTCCGTAGTCCTTTTTGTTCAGGGCCACCCAGTTCAGTGATACCTCGAGCCCCTTGTTCTCCGTCTCTCCCATGTTCCTGTACTGGGTGTTGTATCCTGTACCGGAGACCGGGAAATTGATCAGGAGGTCCTTCGTGGTATTGTAATAGAGCTCTACAGCGCCATTGATCATTCCACGGAACAGACCGAAGTCGAGACCGAGGTTCCGGGTATAGGTCGTCTCCCACCTCAGGTCAGGGTTGGCCATCGTTGTCGAAGGCGACCAATAGTTCATGACATTGTTAATGTAAGAGGTGGAGCTTGCATTGAATAACTGTGCTATCTGGTTCGATGGGATATTGTTGTTTCCTGCCGAACCGTAGCTGAAACGCAACTTCAGGTTATTGACAACCGATGAGATGCCTTTCATAAAGTTCTCTTCCGATATTCTCCAGGCAATGGCTGCAGAGGGGAAATAGCCCCATCTGTTGCCTTTTGCAAATTTGCTCGAGCCGTCAGCCCTGTAGGTGGCGGATATCAGGTATCTTCCCTTGTAGTCGTAGTTTACCCTCCCGAAGAAGGAGAGCAGTTTATTATCGGGGTTGAAAGTATTTGAATAGAGATAATTACCGCCCTGGCTTGTCAGCTTGTATGCCTGTTCTGATGCAAAGAAATCGGGAAATCCCCATATCACATCTTCTGCCTCATTTGACTTTGTCTGGATTACTTCATGACCGAGCAACAGTTTCACCGAATGACCGGACGTCCCCAGCAAATTCTTTAAATCGTAAGTAAGAGTATTGGTATTCCGTAATTGTACCTGATTCTCCTTGGTCGATGTAAGCGCAGGCAAATTCTGATAATCAACTGATGGAGTGTTTTTAACATAATAGGTAGTCAGTCCGTAAAACCTGTCATCAATTGTGGAATAGCTTGCCAATCCTACTTCCGTTTTAAGTTGAAGATTTTCAATTATATTCCAGGCAAAGCTGCCACCCATCGTATATCTGGTTCTCTGCTGCTGCCTGTCGTTGTCGGCAACAGCCTCCAGTGGGTTGACCATTGAAGATGAGACCTCCTGATCATCATATTCACCCATTGCGGTAAACGGTGTCGGGCCGAAGACCATTGTCTGTTTTACCCTTGCATCATTGGGAGTGGCATTGCCCTGGTCAGTACCGCCGGCACCGCCGATCTTGGTGTCCGAATAGCGAAGCGAAAAAGAGAGTTCAATCTTGTCATTCGGTCTGTGATCAAGCTTCAGGGAAACATTGTCGCGCCTGTATTTGGAGTTCAGCATTATCTCATTGCTGTTAATTCCTGCATATCCGACCGAATAGCGGAATTTTTCAGATCCTCCTGTAATGTTAAGGTCATGATTGAAGGTCTTTCCGATATGGCCGAAAACCTGCTCAAACCAGTTAATGGATGGCTGACCGTTATAAAGATCAATGTCCTGGTACAGGCCAAAAAACTTTTCATAGTTATCAAGATTATCCGCCAGCAGAGCATACTCGTATTGCCACTTGACATAATCCTCAACTTCGAGCGAGGCAAGCTGGTTGGAAACCTTTTTGAATCCGTAATAGGCATTGTAGTTAACTGTTACTTTGCCTGCCACTCCACTCTTGGTGGTTATGATGATAACCCCGTTGGCACCCCTGGCTCCGTAGATGGCCGTGGATGAGGCATCCTTAAGAACGTCGATAGACTGGATTTCCGATGCCGGGATATCAGAGATGCTTGTCACCGGGAATCCGTCAACAATGAACATCGGTGTGTTGTCCTGTGTGATGGAGCCTCCTCCCCGGACACGGATCCTTACCTCAGCATCGGGTGACCCTTCTGTTGTGAGAACCTGTACACCGGCCATTTTCCCTGTAAGCGCTTCTGCTGCCGTCGAGACCGGTATGGCCGTCAGGTCTTCTCCCTTTACGGAGGCAACCGATCCTGTAATATCTTTCTTGGCAACGGTTCCGTACCCGATAACAACTATTTCATCAAGCAGGCTGCTTGATACATTCATTGCTGCTGAAAGAGTTGCCCTTCCCTGTACCGGAATCTCGAGCTGCTCATAGCCGACATAAGAGAAGACAAGTACTGCATCCGGCGGACAGTCCGTCATGGTAAACTGACCGTTAAGATCAGTGACCACACCCCGGAGAGTCCCTTTGATGACCACATTCACACCGATCATTACTTCTTCACTCACGGCATCGGTGACTGTTCCTCTCACTGTAATGTTCTGTGAAAAGGCCGTCATCGAAATCACGAGCATGGCAATGACCAGGCAGGCCCTGATACCGCCCTGGGAGCGGCAGAGGGATCTTCTGATTTCAAAGATTGATTTTGACATAGACAAGTTGATTAGGGTTGTTATTTAGTGGTTAAAATGTTATTGCTGGTTAACGCTCCTTAGAACATGATCAGCATGAAGATCACAATCGCAATGATCAGGCTCATGGAGACGAAAATGATAAGCCAGTTAATTCTTTTCAGCCTCGGGTCTGTCACACGGTTCACTTTATGCCGGAAATTGCAATATGAAAGTTATGACAAACCCGGGAAAGGGGATACCGTCAACTTCCCAAACAGGCAGGGAGGAATTCCCGGAGCGGGCAATATTTCCCAAAAAGGGGGTCTGTTTTTCTCACACCTGGCTCCTGCGACGGATATACTCCGAGGCGCTCATGCCAAACTCACGGCTGAAACACTTCCTGAAGTGCGAGAGATCCCTGAACCCTGTAGCAAACGCCACCTCGCTGACGGACATCTTTTTTTCGAGCAGAAGCTGCGATGCCCGCTTGAGCCTGATACTGCGAACAAACTCCTTGACAGTCATGTTGGTGAGCGCATCGAACTTGCGGTAGAGCTGCATCCTGCTTACTCCTGTCTCAGCGGCAAAGCTCTCAATGTCAAAGTCGGGGTTGGAGATGTTCTTTTCGACAACCTCCATGGCCTTCACAAGGAACTTCTCATCGGGTGATGTCACCGTGACCCCGGAAGGCCTGAGAATCATCTCCCGCGTATATTTATCCCTGAGCGCCCTGCGCAGGGAGAGCATGTTCTCCACCTTGGTCTGGAGCACGGAGATGTCAAACGGTTTAGTTATAAAATCATCGGCGCCATGCGACAGACCCTCTATCTCGTGCTCCCTGGAGTGAAGAGCTGTCAGCAGCAGCAACGGAATGTGGGAGGTGCGCTCATCTTTCTTGATACGCCGGCAGAATTCATACCCGTCGACGTCCGGCATCAGTATGTCACTTATGATTACATCGGGGATGACCTGCAATGCCTGCTCCCATCCCTCCTGTCCGTTCTTTGCCTCCACGACCCTGAAAGAAGATTCAAAATGGCTCCTGATGAAGTATCTTACATCGGGGTTATCCTCCACGATGAGCATGATCCTGGCCTCCGTCGTCTCCGTCGTCTCATCGACCGCCCTGCCCTGCACCGCCGAAGCTTCGTCATCGCATTCAGCAACCTCCCCTTCGTTCGGCAGCTCGCCGGGGAGGGTGGTCTCATAAGGCAGCCTGACGGTGAATTTGGAACCCTTCCCCGGCTTGCTGATGACAAAGACGTCACCACCATGCAGCTTCACAAGCTCCCTGACCAGCGAGAGACCGATGCCGGTACCCGTGCTTTCCTGCTGCCCGTCAGCACGGTAGAACCTGTTGAATATTTTATCAAGGTTACCCTCCTCAATACCCCTGCCGCTGTCTTTGACTGATATCTCCATGTATTGCCTTTCGGGTTCATTGCTCAGCAGCTCACCATCCTCGGTACCAAAGACCAGCGAGAGATGCACAGTCACCGTACCGCCCTTCCCCGTGTATTTCATTGCATTGGAAAGCAGGTTGTTCAGTATCGTCTCCACCTTGTCCGGGTCAAAAACCGCATTAAGCTTCTTCTTCAGTGTGTTGAACCTGAGTGTTATCTGTTTATCCCTGGCATACTCCTCAAACGAGCGGACCACATCTGAAACCAGTGTAACCATATCATGGCGGGTCACCTCGAGCTTCAGGTTGCCGGCCTCAAGCTTGCGGAAGTCAAGCAGCTGGTTAATGAGCCGGTCAAGATGCTTGGTATTGCGGTAAACCACGTCAAGGTGGGAATGCACCTCCTCCTCAGGAACAGTACCTGTGATAAGCTTCTCCAGGGGACTGAGAATAAGGGTCAGGGGGGTGCGGATCTCATGTGAAATATTCGTAAATAGCCTGATCTTCAGCATATCAAGCTCATGCAGGTTCCTGGCCCTGCTCCTTTCGGACACAAGTTCATTCCTTATCTTCTCACGGTTGATGATAAATCTGACCAGCATGTAGATCAGCACCGCAATCAGCCCGAAGACAACAGTCCGAAACCACCATGTCATCCAGAACTCAGGCAGCACGGTTATGTTCAGCGTCAGTTCATTCTCTCCCGGAGGGTTACCCGGTAGAATGCGTCTTACACGGAATATATAGTCATCGGGGTTAAGGTTGGTGTAGGTTACACTGCGGGTGAGACTGGGCTCACTCCACTCCCTGTCAAATCCCTCCAGAGTGTATGAGTAAAGGGTGCTGCCACTGTGGGCGAAGTCAAGGGCCGCGAACTGAAGGGTGATAACATTCTGGTCATAGCGCAGCACTATGTTTGTCGTTTCTGAAATGCTCTTCGTGAGAATGGCATCCTTGCCCTCGCTGACCTCCACCGGTCTGTTGAAGATCCTCAGCTCGGTGAAGAGAAGTGGAACGGGAATATCCTCGTCGATAATTTCAGACGGATTGAACATATTGAATCCCGACAGACCGCCGAAAAGCAGCTCACCGCTGTCAGACCGGAACGCAGCTCCATAGCTGAACTGATCATTCATCAGGCCTTCCTTCCTGGTGAAATTACGAAACTGGCCGGTGACGCGATTATATCTTGACAGCCCCCTGGTAGTGCTTATCCATAGATTTCCGTTATCATCTTCCAGTATGCATAACGACTGATTGTTGGCCAGTCCGTCATTCTCATTTAGGTACTTTACCGCTCCCTGCTCCTTAGTGTACAGGGCTATGCCCCGGTCGAGGGTGGCAATCCAGAAACCGTGACCGGAGTCCTCAAGGAACGACCTGGAGTGTTCGCTGTGCCTGATGACATTTTCATTTACCGGGTCATATATGATCACTTCGTCAAGAGTTCCAAGCCATATCTGCTTTTCACTGTCTATGCTTATCCAGTTCACCTGGCTGCTGGAGGCTATCTCGGGATAGCGTTCAAAGGAGTCTGTGAAAGGATCATAGCGGTCCAGCCCGGCACTGCTGCCTACCCAGATGCCCCCGCTGTCGTCGCGACACAGGGCCCAGACCCTGTTGTCGGAAAGGGAAGAGGGATCTCCGGGTACATGCCTGTAGTTCTTTATTTTTCCTGTTTTCAGGTTCAGCACATCAATGCCTCCCCAGAAAGTGCCGATCCACAGGTTTCCCCGGCCGTCATCAAGAAGCGCCTTTATGCAGTTCTGTGAGAGTGAATTTGGATCTCGTATATCCGAGGTCAGGTATTCGAAGGTGCCGCTTGACGGGTCATAGATGTTTATGCCGCCGTCTTCCGTGCCTATCCAGATCCTCTCCCTGTCATCGATCCAGAACGCATAGATGATACTGCTGTTGAGATAACGGTTATCATTCGGAAGAGCACTGAAACTCCTGAACACCTGCTTGCTCCTGGCGAGCAGGTTGAGGCCTCCGCGGGTGCCGATCCAGGTCTCACCCCGGGAGTCATGAAAAATGTCTAGCACCGAATTGTTGGCCAGGCTCCGGCTGTCACGGTCATCATGCCTGAAAAAGCCTGTCACCCCCCTGCTCTTTGTATAGACGTACAGGCCCCCACGAGTGCCGATCCAGTACTCACCAGGGGCTCTGACGGATATAGCCCTGATAGTCTCTGTACGGTCAAAGACAGGCTCTAGGGTGACATGTGCGGCACTCCATGCCGAGGGATCAATAATGAACAGTCCGCCGGTGTAGGTGCCTGTCCAGAGCATGCCCTCCTCATCCATAACCATCTCGAAAACCTCCTTTGACAGGGTGTTGGTGAGCGGCAGGACAAACTCCCGGAAACTGTTTTCTCCGGGATTGTAAACGAAAAGTCCCTGCGTTGCTCCGATCCACAGGTTACCCTCCCTGTCCTCCTGGATGCACCTTATAAAAAGATCCGTTAACACTTCTGCCTGGCCTTCTGCGGAAGGTATTATATCCTCAGGCATGCCGTCCGGCCCCATCCTGATGAGCTTCTGGTCAGTGCCGAACCACAGGTTGCCGTGAGAATCCTCTACGATGGCATTGACCGACATACCCGGAGTGCTGAACACACTGTACTGCCTGTAAGGATGGTGGAAACGCTCCTTCTCCCTGTCGTAGAGATTCAGTCCCCCGTTTTCCGTTCCGATGAAGAGACGACCGTCACTGGTCTCGAAGATAACCCTTATCAGCCTTCCGCTGAGACTTGTCGTATCCTCCGGGGAATTGATGTAGTTGACGAAACGGTAACCGTCGAACCGGCTTAGCCCCTGGCTTGTGCCCAGCCAGATCCATCCCCGGCTGTCCTGGTAGATACACTGGATCTGATTGTTGGGCAACCCCTCTTCCTGTGAGTAAAAGTCAAAGCTATGGATGTTTGTCCTGCTATCGGCATAGCTCTCCGGGAAGTAAAGAGTGAGAACAACGACCGTCATCAGCCAGCAGAGCAGATACGGCCGGCAGCGATCTGCCTTCATCCTCAGATCCGGCGAAGGAGAATATTGTCCCCCTGATATCAGGCTTTTCATAGCTCGGGTAATGTCGACCATAAACTTACATAAAAACAGACGATTCTGACACAGGCAAAGAAAGAATCAGGCTAAAGCCGGGGTTTATAGTTGAAAGTTATCCTATTCTTACAATCCCTGAAGAGAGAGCATGATTACCCTGTAAATCATCTCTTACCGGGGAGGTTTTTCAGAAGTACTTTTTTGTTATCTTGGTGGCATAACCTGATCCGCTACATACGCTGACACATGAGTGAAGAGATCCTGCGGGCAATGATGGAGTTGTTCGCCCTGATAGTAAAGCAGGACGCCGGAATGCTGCAGAGCGAAAGGGATTATGTATCGGCCTTTCTCCAGAAACAGCTTACCCACCAGAGTGCAGATGAGTTCATGACTCTCTTCCTGGAGAACGCCGGCCCCATGGCCGGCACGGAGAGCAAAGCCTCAGCGGGCAGCGCATCAGTCAGGGATTCAATCAGGATCTTCCACAACTGTACCAAGATCAACAAGACCCTGACACAGGAGCAGAGGGTAATCGTTCTCATGCGCTGCCTTGAACTTATCAGTACTGACAGGCAGTATACCCCTCAGCGCATGAACATCATCAACACCATCGCCGAGGTATTCAAAATATCGAGCCAGGAGTTCACCGCTATCAGCCGGTTTGTAAGGGAAGAGCGGCCGGAGGCCTTCAGTGACCCCTCAATGCTTGTTGTAAGTACAGGCAACGAAACTGAGACTGAAGGCGAAAACCCATTTGTCGTTTTCCTGAAGATAGCCAGCGTAAATCTTTATTTCCTCCGCTGTTTCTATTCCGGGACTACCCTCCTCAACGGACTGCCCATCATATGCGGGAAGGTCTATACGTTTGCTCCCGGAAGCTCTGTGCATGCACCCCCCGCGATGATGCTGTACTACAGCGACATCACCTCACGGTTCATGGCAGACAAGGACATACACCGCATTACCCTTGTCGCCGATCATCTGAATCACCGGTTTTCAGACGGTACGCCGGCCATCACTGACCTGAGCTTCTCGGCCAGGGAAGGTAACCTCGTTGCAATCATGGGTGCCAGCGGCTCGGGCAAGACCACCCTTCTCAATCTGCTCACCGGCCTGATGAAGCCCGAATCGGGGGAGGTCAGAATAAACGGGATACCTATCACCTCCGGGGAACAAAGGCTCGACGGTGTTATCGGCTACGTGCCACAGGATGACCTCCTGGTTGAGGAGCTCACCGTATTTCAGAACCTGTGGTATGCCGCCGCCCTCTGTTTTGCAGGCCGTAGCAATGAGGAGTTAACCGGTATTGTGAACAGGGCCCTGCAGACGCTGGGGCTCTTTGAAAAGAGAAACCTGAGGGTGGGATCACCGCTCGACAAAGTGATCAGCGGGGGGCAGAGAAAGAGACTAAACATAGCCCTCGAGCTTATCCGGGAACCCTCCGTACTCTTCCTCGATGAGCCTACATCAGGGCTCTCCTCATCGGACTCGGGCAATGTAATAGACCTGTTACATGATCTTACCATGCGGGGAAAACTGGTGGTCACTGTCATACACCAGCCTTCATCCGAGATCTTCAAGGGATTTGACAAAGTGCTTGTGCTTGACATGGAGGGCCACCTGGTCTTCAACGGCAACCCCATCGAATCGATAGTCCACTTCAAAACCCTTGAAGCACAGATTAACAGAGCGGCAGGTGAGTGCCCGGCATGCGGCAACGTTAATCCTGAGACGATCTTTGACATCCTCGAGACCAGGGTTGTAGATGAATACGGAAGATTAACCGAACAGAGGAAGGTCTCTCCCCGGGAATGGGCGAAGGCTTTCCGTGAGAAATCACCACCGACGCCAGTGCACGAGGAACATGAGACCCCCTATTCAAGCCTTCAGAGACCCGGATGGCTCAGGCAGATAGCGCTCTTCCTGATGCGCGACCTGAAGAGCAAGCTGGCCAACAGGCAGTACATGCTGCTCACTCTCCTGGAGGGGCCTGTACTGGGACTTATCCTTTCATACATAATCAGGTATATTGCAGATCCCTTATCAAACATATATATATTCAGGGAAAACGAGAACATCCCTGTCTATATTTTTATGAGCATCATCGTGGCCCTTTTCCTGGGCCTGACAATCAGTGCCGAAGAGATATTCAGGGACAGAAAGATGCTCAGACGCGAGCATTTTCTCCGTCTGAGCAAGAGCAGCTACCTGCTGAGCAAGATAACGGTCCTTGCAACTATCTCTGCACTCCAGGCCTTCCTCTTCCTGGCTGTCGCCAATTCGGTGCTCGGCATCAGGGGACTGTTTTTCCCTTACTGGCTCACCCTCTTTTCAACAGCACTGTGCGCAAACATGGTCGGTCTCAATATATCCTCGGCTCTTAATTCGGCAATCTCAATCTACATAGTGATCCCCCTGCTGATGATCCCGATGATGATACTTAGCGGCGCCATGTTCCCCTTTGACAAGCTGAACAGAAATATAGCCCGCCCCGACAGGGTGCCCCTGATTGCTGAACTGATGCCCACCCGCTGGAGCTATGAAGCCTTGATGGTAAAACAGTTTACAGGTAATGAATATGGCAGAAGAGTCTATCCGCTCAAACAACAGATGAGCCTCTCGGACTTCAATACCATCTACCGCATCCCCAGGATGCTTGATGCCCTCGACAAATCAATTGAAAACCTCAGGCAACAGGGCCACCCCGATCCGGAAAACAGTGAGCTGCGGTTGCTAAGGAATGAGATCGGGACTATATCCGCGTCAGGTATTGTCTCTCCGTTCGAAGCAGCAGACTCAATTACACCGGGGCTCTTCACCGAAGAGCTGGGTACCAAAATACGAGAATGGCTACAAAGCGCCGACAGGGAATACAGAAGAGTGAGCAATATTTCAGATATGGGCCTCGATAACTATGTAAGCTCCAACAGGGAGGCACTTGACATCCTGTACAACAACTATCACAATGACAAGCTTGAAGATATCGTAAGAAAAGTCTATGAGAGGCACAAGATGCTGGAGTTCCGTGACAGGCTCGTCCAGAACGCAGACCTCATCTACCTTGAGCCTGTGCCCTCAGGACCACTAAGCATCCGGACACATTTCATGGCACCGGTGAAGTATTTCCTCGGGATCAGGATTGATACCTTTACATTTAATACTATGCTTGTGCTCTTTTCCGTTATTGTATTATACATATTCCTCTATTTTGAAGTGCTCAAACGGATAATCAGGTATTTTGAGAATCTCAAATTTCAAAAACAGGGGAGAACAGGCTTGCAATGACCATTTTTCTTAAATTTGTACATTAACACAACCGCCTGATGACAGGAACAATCTCAAAACTGGCCGCGATCATCCTGCTGACAGTGGCCTACTCATGCGGGAACAGCAGCACCAGGCAGGGCAACCTGGGCTTTCCCGTGGCCGACTCTGTGCCTGCAGGAGAAGCTGAAAAGCTTAGTGATGAGGCAATTGCAGATATAGTGCAGAACATAGCATCACCGGTTGAGATAGCAGCCATAATGCAGTCAATGCAGGTTCCCTTTTCGGCTGAGCACCTTACTCCCACACAGGGCGCCGACAGGCTGACAACAAACTTTCAGAAGGCGGTGATGCTTGGCATATACGGAGCCGACCTCGGTTATCTCAACATCTATGAGAAGACCGGCAGCTCCGTTGACCTGCTCTCAACCATCAAAAGATTGGCTGACGGTCTTCGCGTAGGTCAGTTCCTTGATTTTGAAACGCTGAAGAGGCTTTCAGTGAGCAAGTCAAACCTTGACTCCCTTCTCTTCCTCTCGGTCAATTCATACAACAAGATAGACGAATACCTCCGTGAAAATAACCGCGGTTCTGTCTCTGCCCTCATGATAGCAGGCGTTTGGATTGAAGGCCAGTACCTGGCTACACAGGTTGTCGCTACTCATCCTGACAGGGTTCTGAGAGACCGCATAGGTGAACAGAAGATCATTCTGGGGGACATGCTCATGCTCCTGCGTCCCTATCGTGACAGCAGCGATGATTATTCATCGCTCTACAACATGATGGAAGAGATCAGCAATGCATACCACGATGTGCGAATTACCTACAAGCTGGGAGAACCGGAAACGGTGGAAGAGGATGGGCGGCTGGTGATGATACAGCATGAGGAGAGCCTCGTTGAGATGACTGATGACCAGCTTGAAGAGATTGCCGGTATTTCTGAAAAGGTGAGAAACAAATTAATATCAGGAGGATAAGATGAAATACACGTTTGTCATTATTTCTGCCGCCCTGCTCCTCCTGTCAGCCCTGGCATCAGGCCAGCCCGCCGCCGATGAGCTCATAAGCAGGTGTGTCCTCGGCGCCGGAGACAACACCACATACCTGAAGGACTTCCGGGTACAGCTGCCGGAGACAGCCGCCGGTGCCGCAACACCGGTCTATAAGGCAAACATGTACCTGGTGAAGAACATGAAGTACAGGTTCTCCGTCTGTGATGCCCCCGAATCGAAGGGAGAGCTTATCGTTGCCATCTATGACCAGGGTAAGGAGCTCATCTCTTCTTACAACCAGGGTTCAGGGAAAAGTTACGCCTCCGTTGACTTCTTCTGCAACAAGACCGGACTCTATACACTCTGGTACAGCTTCCGTGACGGAAAACAGGGCTCGGGAGTTGGCGTGGTCTGTATGATCAAATGATCAGAAGGGCCATACGCGCGATACCACAATCATTATTGCCATCAGCCAGAACAGGATCTCCGCAGAGACGATATTGCGGGTAAAGGTCAAATACCTGGCTATAATGAATGCAACGGGTATCGCCGTCATCGCATTCATCTCCACTGACACCGAGGGTACAAATATATAAGCTGCCAGGCAGATGAACGTCATCCACAACAACATCTCAAAGGTCTTGCGGGACCTGATTTTCTGAGTGGGCATCTCACCGGCGAGCGATACTATCGCAGGCAGGAAGTTCAGTCCGGTCGCCGCCAGCAGTATAACCATAGTACGTGAGATGTATACAGAGAGCCTCTCATCGAAGAGATTGTGCCTGACTGTCTCCGTGAGGTCAGCCACACTGCCTCCTGTAACGTACCATACTGCATAGAGTAGCAGCCAGGGCAACAACGCTCCCGCCAGGGCAAAGGTAATCTCCCTGAGGTCCGGGCTTCGCAGTATCAGTGCCCCTATGAAGACGAGCAGTATGAACCATACCGCACCCGCATAAAACATGCTGCCTGCCGAGATCAGCAGGGCAGCATCGAAGAAATTGGATGCCAGTCCATTCGCCCTATACGCTGATATCATCCTCCACAGTCCGATCATCACCAGAAGGGCAGCGGGAAGAGCAGGATTCAGCACCATCTCCCCGGGAAACAGTGAATAGAGAATAACGTATAACAGGGCCGGAAGGTAAGTCCTGCGGGGAATGAAGAATATTGCAATATTGAACCTGACCATGACCAATGCCACGACCAGCATAAGGGCATAGGAGAGTACTACGGCCAGCAGTGGCATCGCCGAAAACGCTCCTGCAGTCACGCCCCAGAGGGGCATTGGCGCACCGCCGGTAATGTCGGCCAGCAGCGGAGGCGAGATAAAGTGTTCAATCCACAGTGCAAGGCTGACAAGCATAAGCAGTGTCATCGGAGCTATTCCCGACCCCCTGAAAAAGCGAATCATCTCTCCCTCCTTTTCAGGTCAAAGCCTATGTCCTTCCTGTAATTTACTCCCTCAAAGCGTATCCCTGAGACAGTGCGGTAGCTCTTCTCCAGAGCCTCCTCCATTGTTTCTCCCCGTGATGTGACCGACAGTACCCGCCCGCCAGAGGTCACGATTCTACCGTCGTTCTCAGCGGTGCCGGCATGAAACACCGTGCTCCCGGTGATATTGTCGAGACCTGTTATCTCAAGTCCTCTGGGATAAGCATCAGGATAGCCTCCCGATACCATCATCACGGTTACGGCACTGTCAGGCGATGTCATCAGGGTACGGCTGCTGAGATCACGGCGGGCCACCCCCTCGAGCAGGTCGTACAGGTCGCTCTCAATGCGCGGCAGTATCACTTCGCTTTCAGGGTCACCCAGCCTGGCATTGTATTCAATGACATAAGGTTCGCCCTCTACGTTCATCAGCCCGAAAAAGATAAAGCCGCGATACTCTATCCCATCACTACGCAGACCCTCCACCGTTGGCCTGATGACCTTATCCTCCACCTTGCCCATGAACTCCGGAGTGGCAAACGGCACGGGGGAGACGGCTCCCATACCTCCGGTGTTCTTACCGGTGTCGCCCTCTCCGATGCGCTTGTAGTCCTTGGCCTCAGGCAGCAGTCTGTATGAGATGCCGTCAGTGACAATGAATGCAGACATCTCGATACCGGAGAGATACTGTTCAATGACAACCTTGCTGCCTGCCTTTCCAAAACGGCCGCCGAGCATTGCTTTCAGCTCACGCACCGCTTCATCGGCGTCACTGATGATCAGCACCCCTTTGCCTGCAGCCAGTCCGTCAGCCTTGAGCACATATGGCGGTTCGAGGGTGCTCATGAAACGTACTGCATCCTCAACGGTATCTGCGCTGAAGGTATCATAGGCAGCTGTGGGTATCCCGTGCCTCTTCATAAACCCCTTGGCAAAGTCCTTGCTTCCTTCAAGCATCGCTCCTCTGAGCCCCGGTCCTACCACCGCCACAGATGCCAGCTCCGGATCTGCCTCAAGATAATCGGTGATGCCTTCCACCAGAGGTGCCTCCGGACCCACAACTACCATTCCGATGTTGTGTTCGCGTATTGCAGACCGCAAGGCAGGGAAATCAAGAGGATCAACCGGCAGGTTCACTCCCAGCATGGCAGTGCCGGGGTTACCCGGCGCAGTGAACAGCTTCAGCGGCCTGCTGCTCTGCGACAGTTTCCATGCCAGTGCATGCTCACGACCCCCTGATCCAAGTATAAGTATATTCATTTTATTGTGTTCATTCTCTTTTCAAAAATAACACTTAGCCTGTAAATAACTCAGACACCCGGCGAATAATCGTCCGGCAGACAGAAAGTATACCCCTGACAAAGTGCCTCTGTAATGAACCTGTCAAGATAATGAGGGGCAGACGACAAGGCGGTGTCATGCAAAACGATAAGAGAACCGGGCCTGAGCCTCTGCAACAGGATGCGACAGGAAGCTTCAGGCGACAGGGTGCTGTCAAAGTCATATGGCATAAGATCCCAGAAGACTATACGCATGCTCCTCTCCAGTATCCTGTACTGCCGGACCCTTATCCTTCCGTATGGAGGCCTGAAGAGGTTGCTGCAGGTGATATCCCTTCCCCGTAGAACATCAGAACAGTATTCCCTGACCGCTGTTTTCAGGCCGTTGAGATGACTGAAGCCGTGATTGCCTGTGGCATGACCCGAGGTCGCTATCCGTGCAAAGAGCCCGGGCTGCTCCAGCACCTTCATGCCTGTGCAGAAGAAGGTGGCCCTCACATTGTGCCTGTCGAGTATATCCAGCACCCCGGGAGTTGATCCGGGGTCTGGTCCGTCATCAAAGGTAAGGCCCAGCCTCCTGCCGGAACCTCCGATCCTGTAAATGGCGTCAGGGTATATGACCGCTGCCGGAAAGGGTCTGCCGTAGTTCCTGATCATCCCGGCCGTACTTCCCCGTAATACCTGTTGAGCTCCTGCGAGGCCCTCTCTGCCAGTGCCGGCATGCCCAGGGAGGTTGCCTTCCTGTAGACCTCAAGGAGGGTCTGCAGCGATATCGAAACGGTGTAGTCAAGGCCGTAGCCCCTGTCATCAGGCAGGGCAGCTATGAAGGAGAGCGAAGCCAGGGCATTGTCGGTGATGGTGTTGAAGATATCTTCAGCCCTCTCTCTCTCTCCGGCCATGGCCAGTGCACCGGCAAGCTCGATGCTGAAATAATCATACGGCATCTTCTCGGGAGGAACAATACCAAGACCCTTCTCCACTGCAGCAAGCGCCCTGGCAGTGTCGCCCTCGAGAACAAGCGCCATGGAGAGTCGCGCAAACTGACGCCGGAAGACATCGAACAGCCTCCGGTTGTTCTCGTCAAGATATACACCCTCCTCACCGGCGTTGCCCCACCTGAAATTGTTCATCATGTTATCATACATCTCCCGGGTGTCAGTCATGCCTGTCTCCCCTGTTGCGGGAGGGTCAATCCTTATCGGGCTTACCCTGTAAGCCATTCCCTCAAGAACGAAGAAATCCTCAAGGCCGATATAGGTAGATCCCGGAACGGTGGTGGCATAATAGAGGGGCCTCTCCCAATTGTTTCCGGCAATGATGTCCATGACTGCAAGATCATCCTTGATGGCCATGGTGCCCTTGAATTTCCAGATCATCGGTATCAGCATCCTGTCGGCATGCCATGGCCTTACGGCACCAGTGGCGAGCACATGCGCCGAATCGACATCTACGATGAACTGCCTCACCGGTATGAAATTGAAGAAGTCACCGCGGCCCGAGAGGTCAACCTTCGCCTTGGGATCATCTGACCCGGCAAACTCGACAACCTTGCGAATGGGCGTGGGCTCCTTGATAAGATCCTCAACGGGAAGCTGCACACGCATACCCTCTGCGTATTTGTCTGGCGGCAGTGTGAAGGGCAAAGGATCGGACTCAAATGCCTTGCGGCTCATGGTCTCGATATAAAAACCGCTCTGCAGGTAGCTGAGATTGGCCACGCGCACATCGGTGCGGAAACCTTCAACATCCTGGATGTACCACAGCGGAAAGGAATCATTGTCGCCATATGTCAGAAGAATGGCATTCTCATCGCACGACGAAAGGTAATTTGATGCGATATCCCTCGCCGTATACCTGTCAGACCGGTCATGGTCATCATAGTTTTCCACGATCAGCAACAGAGGTACGGCAGCCAGGAGCACCGCAGAAGGAATCACCGCGGCTGGATAGTCCTTCATGAACCGCCTGAGAAGATCGAAGAGGAGCATCACCCCCATGCCTATCCACATTGCCCAGGCATAAAACGACCCCGCATAGGCATAGTCCCTCTCCCGCGGTTGACTGGGATTCTGGTTGAGATAGGTGACTATGGCCAGCCCGGTCATGATAAAGAGGAGCAGCACCAGCGAGAGTCCCTTCCTGTCCCTCCGGTATTGCCAGAAGAGCCCGGCAAGGCCGGCCAGCAACGGGAGGAGATAATACCTGTTGTGCGCAGGGTTGTTGCGGTTCTCTGCCGGAAGCTGTGACTGATCTCCGAGACGGGGATTGTCAATAAAGGGGATGCCCGAGACCCAGTTGCCGTCCATGACGTTGCCGTTACCCTGGAGGTCATTCTGGCGTCCGGACCAGTTCCACATGAAGTATCGCATATACATAACCCCGACCTGGTAGCGGAAGAAGAAGCGCAGGTTCTCTCCGAAGGAGGGAAGGATGACCTGCTCATTGCTGCCTCCCGACCTGACGGCCACCTTACGTCCTTTCACCTTGCCCCAGTATTCATACTGGCGGATATGATCGGGGTCGCTGCTGTACATCCTGGGAAACAGGGTCATGAACCGTTTGTCATATCTGTATTCTGAACTGTAGTAGGGTACATATCTGCCCTCCTTCTTGTTGTACCCTCCTGTCTTTCTCTCAATGCCTACCACAGGGGCAGAGTAATATTGACCGTAAACAAGAGGTGCCCGTCCGTACTGTGTCCGGTTGATGTAGTAGATGAACGAAAAGACGTCGGAGGGATCATTCTGGTTCATGGGAGGATGGGCATTGGCCCTGATGATGATGAGTGCGAATGATGAATAGCCCAGAAGCAGTACCGCGGCTACCGTCAGCACCCGGTTCAGGATGACTCTCTTCTTCTTCAGGGAATACCACAGTCCACCGGCTGTCAGTCCTACGAGGAGCACCAGGTAGATGTAAAGTCCTGAATTATATGGCATGCCCAGACTGTTCACGAAGAAAAGCTCAAACCATCCTGCTACCTTGGCCACGCCGGGTATAAAGAGGAAGTTAAGCACACCCAGTATCAGAAAGCCCGCGAGGGTAGCGTAGATCACACCCTTTGCCGTTAACTCGTATTTGCGGAAGTACCATATGAGAACCAGCACCGGCAGTGCCAGCAGGTTGAGCAGATGAACCCCGATGGAGAGTCCCATCAGGTAGGCTATCAGTATTATCCATCTGCCTGCATGCGGGTCGTCAGCCTCATCATACCAGCGCAGCATGGCCCAGAAGACCGCGGCAGTGAATAGCGAGCTGGTGGCATAGACCTCTCCCTCCACCGCGGAGAACCAGAAGGTGTCAGAAAAGGCATAGGCCAGCGCACCCACAGCACCCGAAGCCAGAATGGCAAAGGCTTTCCCTCCCCTGACATCCCTGCCGTCTCCTGTGGCCAGACGAATGATCCTCGTGACGCTCCAGAAGAGGAACAGTATTGTAAAGGCGCTTGCCAATGCTGACATGATGTTCACCATCATTGCCACCTTCGATGTGTCGCCGCCGGCAAAGAGAGTAAAAAAGCGGCCCAGCAGCAGGAAGAAGGGAGCACCGGGAGGATGACCCACCTCCAGCCTGTAAGAACAGAGAATAAACTCGCCGCAATCCCAGAAGCTGACAGTCGGTTCTATCGTAAGAAGATACACCAGGAGCGACACGGCAAACAGTGCCCACCCTGTAATGTTGTTCCAGAACCTGAAATCCTTTACCATATATTTATCTTATTTGTCTTCAGTACTAAACCTCCACGGTATGCTAACCCACGGCTCCCCTGCATAGTCGATGCCCACACGCGGCCCTGCCCTCAGTGCCGGCCTGCGTCCGGTATCCTCAAGCCAGATGCGGGTGGAGAGGGTAAGGTCTTCCCCGTTGAATGAACCGTTTATGCCCATCGCCCGGGTAACACGTCCGGGACCGGAGACGGATGCCACGCCCCTGATAAGCACAGCCTGCGGCTCATCAACCTTTCCCGTCACTATGTTCATCATCCAGTGCATGCCGTATATAAAGTAAACATAAAGATGACCGCCTTCCAGATACATCACTTCCGTGCGCCCGGTTCTCCCCTTGCTGGCATGACAGGCTCTGTCCTCCTCGCCGAGATAGGCTTCGGTCTCGGTTATCATGTAATGTCCGTAGTGATCACCCGTTCCGATGACAATATCCATCCCCGGCAGCATCCTGGCAATGCTCACCGCATCACCGTGAAAGAATGATCTCTCTGTCCGTGGCATCGCGGCTGATCAATATCTTACCTTATCAGGGTACTCCTCCCACTTCCTCAGCACGTTGTCACCCTGGTCCATCAGCCCGCGCTCCATGACAATACTCCTCTCACCTTTGTCAAGCGCCAGCTCACTGTATATCTTCTCATCGTCAAACCCCGCAGCTGCGGCACGGTGACGGTCAGAGGCATAGACAACCCTGCTGATTCCTGCCCAGTAAATGGCTCCCAGGCACATGGGGCAAGGCTCGCACGATGCATAGAGTACACAATCGCTGAGGTCATGAGTCCCCAGCAGTGCTGAAGCCTGGCGTATGGCTTCGACCTCGGCATGGGCAGTGGGGTCATGCGAGGGCACCACCATGTTTCCGGCACGGGCTACAATACGCCCGTGGCATGCTATCACCGCACCGAAGGGACCGCCACCCAAGGTGATATTCCTGTAGGCGGTATCAATCGCCAGCTCAAGATATTCCCGGTCTATGCTCTTTAGTGTCATCTCTGCATTGTGTGAAAACTAACAAGGTGTAAAAATAAGAAAAGAATGGAGTACCGGGAGTTGAACCGTTACTATTGTCTTGTCAAACCTCTCCTGAACAGATTGAACCCCGGGGAAAATTAAAAGTACAACATATTGCTCAGAATAAAAATAAGTT
>CAZFIF010000021.1:0-24165 GCA_964519065.1 uncultured Rikenella sp. | reverse complement strand
TCATTTAGTCAAGACAAAAGGGATAATTATTCCTTTATGAAGCTTCTTGTAAGTAATGAAAAAGGAGAAATTTTACTCTTAGGAGATAAAGATGGATTAGAAATTACTGGTGCAAGATATAATGACACATTATCAATAAAAGAATTTGTCAATTGGATGGGAAATAGAATGGGTATTAAAGTTAAAAATATAAGACTACGAGGATTATTAACGTTTCACTATGAATGGAGAACCAATCCAACTATAATGCATTACTATACAGCGGAATATGAAAGTGGAGAATTGATTCTACCAGATGGTTGTGAAATGATTAAATGGGTTGATATGAGCAAGTCTTCAGAATTTATACCCTTTGATGAGATGAATAAAATAATTGAAAGAATAAGAGACTGTGATTATTTGTTTGGAGGAAGTTTCTGGATATGGAAAGACACTACAACAGGAAAGCGTAAAAGTGAGTTTATTGAGCCATTTTATAAACTGAATTAATATCAACAGCTGGTAACAAGCGGTATAGCGCATTTATAGCCAATCAATTACGTTAATTCCGATGAATCCAATTTCTAATCTGTGGTACTCAAAGAATGAGAGTGACTGGATTAATGCCTTAAACGCTTATTGGAATTATGTCCGTCCAGCCAATTTACAACTCGAACAAAAGCTCAATAACTTAGAATTAAAGCAAATAAGTGACCTTGACGAGTCTGGTTGGTACAATTTCCTTCATGATGAGTACTTCCGATGGAAATATACTGCACCAAATAGATATAAAACAACAACAAATAGTCTCAAGAAATACCTGCAGTTTAACGAATTAACAAAACTTGATAACATCAGGCACCGCCTAATAAATCTTGACCATCCAAATATTATAGTAGGCCTTAGAATTGCGCATGAAATTTATGGTCTTGGGATAGCAGGTGCTTCAGGCCTTCTAAGCCTAATGTACCCTCAATATTTTGCAACTGTTGATCAATTTGTTGTTAAGGCTCTTATAGATATTAAAAGCCTTCCTGAGGTAGATCGACTAAAAATGATGAAACCCGATAGCCTATCCCTAAAGGACGGCGTTTTTCTTATCAACATTTTACGTCAAAAAGCAACCGAAAACAATTTTACATTTAATTGTACTCAGTGGACGCCTCGTAAGATTGATATGATACTTTGGGCAGCCAGATAAGTAAATAAAACGCGCTATAACAGGTCGGTATATGCAATTGCCTCTCCGTACCTCGAGAATCTTCTGACTAAAGAGGATTAGTTTTGTGGCTGGCGCCCCGGCACCGCCGGGGGCTCCCGCCGGTGTCACAGCCTGCCCCGACATGTCGGGGGTTTTTGCAAAACCGCTCCTGCCTTCATGACAAATCTCAACACCATGACAAAGCCTCGCGCCCCAATCTCGCGGGCTCGACGTAGGGCGCTCACGCAAGTACTCTCTTTTTAGTTACTGCATCTGGATATATTACAAACTCCAGGAGAACTTGTATCGCGAAACACGTATAGCCCAGACAACTCCTACCCAGACGGCAAAAGCACGCGCCATAACCTCCTGGCACCATGACAAATTTTTGGCTAAAGTCCAACATGATCTGCACGGTGCTACAGTCGGGTAACGCAACCTCCCTTTATTGCCGGGCCGTTAGCGGTTATTTTAGGAGTCCGCACGATATTCCAATATATCACCTGGTTGACAATCTAAAGCTTGACAAATAGAATCTAATGTTGATAGTTTTATTGCTTTTGCTTTTCCCTGCTTTAGGATAGATAAATTTGAAATAGTAATTCCAACAATATCTGACAGCTCATTAAGTTTCATTTTCCTTTTTGCGAGCATTACATCTAAATTGATAATTATAGGCATGGTATAAATTTTATATGGTTAATTCACTTTGTTCTTTTAATTCAAAGGCATCTTTAAATACCACTGAGAGGGAATAAAAAACAAAGGCTATAATTAACCAGTTCAGACTAATAGAATGCCTCAAACTAGAAAATAAATCCTCTTTTAGAGTTATATAATTAATTCTTTCACGTATCAAGTCTAGGGGGATAGCCAATTGTAATAACTGATATTTCAAGAATTCAATAAAAACGGCTAAACAAATGAGATATGCTATGTTCTTTACATAAACCGAATTGCTACGGTTATGCAAATCTCGCTTTTTAATGGAATTTATAAGCCTAATTAATTGAAAGAATAATAAAATAGTAATGGGGGCTTCTATCAATCCAAATATAGAATGGAATATATATTCATTTCTTTGTAGTCTTTGCTCTAAAGTTGGGTCTTTTTTTATTTCTTCAGATTTAATGTAGAAAAAGACATCCTTATACGGTTTCATTACAGGAATATCAATTCTACCAAACGATAAATTTTCAAACTGTCTTGTTGGATGAATAATTTCTCTAGTAAAACTTATTGCACTAAATAGTACATTAAATGATATCATAACTATTAGTCCAATAGTTATTAGATTTACAATAGAAATTTTTTTAAAATTAATTGATTTCATGATTTTCTATTTATTATTGTTACACAATGTAAAGCAATGAAAATATATTGTAATAAGCAAATTAATTATTGCAATACAATATTTTTTGCAAAAAAACAACCGTTAACACGCGGTATAAAAAATTGGGGTTAAAGTGGTGATTCAAGCATTCTGCCACGAATCAAGTTCGGTGTAACTGGACAGGAAAGTAGCTCACAATCCCCAACGATCTCATACCGCCATCCGTTAGGTTTAAGGCCAAAATAAGGAAATTAGAAGGAATAAAAGTAAGAGTTTGCCAATGCTTCGCACTGTCAAACATATGCTTTTATAATGTTCCCCAAGCTGTTCTTTCTCTTTAAAAAGTACGAGTGAACTTGCCACTAATAAATGCATCAAAAAGCAGGCATTATTCTGGCCATCAAACAGGGTAAAAAACGAACTAAGTTTAATCCGCTCCTTCACATCAAAATGAATACGATGACAAATGGAAGACTTCTGAAACTCATCTATCTCCTTGTAATCGTTCTGGCCACCCAATCAGTCAGTGCTCAGACAACAAGTGAAAAAACTGTTCAGAGCCCATACATGAACCAGATAGGGCTGCAACTTAATCCTTATCTTAATGATGAACTCTTTCGGGGATTTTTAGCACAGACGGTATTTGGAATAAGATATGCTTACCAGGTGACACCACATTTCTCAACAGGGCCTGAGGTAAATGGGTTTTTCCCAGTAAATCTCCGATCTGGTAACGACTTCAATTTTTTCAGATTGGGAGCCGGAGCCTTTGCCCGATATTCATTTTTCACAGAAAGCAGAGTCAGGGCTTTTGCTGAGGTTTTGCCATACTATTCATACGACTATTGGGCGGAGGATCAGTGGATTCCGGAATCAAGGGAAAGCAGATTTGGCATTTGCCTGAGCCCGGGTCTTTCACTGTTTTCCAAATCCCGAAAGTTCAGCATAGATCTCTATATGAAATTCTCCAACATTGATTTCATCAACGGGAAGAATTATGTATTCTCATATAAGCTGAATTATCATTTTTAATGAAAAGGTCCGCGAACATTCTTTTATATTCGGTTTTCCTGATCGGCTGCACATTCTGCACAAAGATCATCGAAATCGATGGTCCCTCACATGAGCCTGTACTTGTTATCAACAGCCTTTTCACCGACGGGCAAAGGATCAAGGTTCATCTGAGTAAAACAGCGTCAGCTTTCGATTACACAACACCTGTTGTTGAGGACGGATTGATCAGGCTTTTTTGCAATGAGGAAGAAATTGATACCCTCATTTTCAGTAGTGGTTACTACTATTCAAATATTACTGCTGAACAAGGGAAAAAATACTCCCTAGTCGCAAGTGTGCCTGAAATGGAGGGTGTATCATCCGAAGACATCATCCCTGAAAAAACTTTGATTGAATCATATGTTCACAGAGATTCGATTATGATGGATGATAACAATCATCCCATAATGCAATTGGAGCTGGGATTTACAGATAAACCCGGTCGTGACTTCTATGAGCTTTCTATAATTGCAGAATACTACGTAGATATCGATCTTCGCCGCCAAAATGTTGGTTTTAAATACAGTACAGATCCCGTACTGGTTTCAACAGGTCTGCTTGATTATTATTCTGAATCCATTGTATTTACTGATGAATTATTCAACGGTGAACAGACAAGCATTAAGGCAAATTATTGGATCCAGACAGGTGAAATGCCTCTGGTCGGAGGAGGACCTGATTACGGTTATCTTTTGTTCGTTTCTTTCCGCTCAATATCTGAGTCATATTACAATTATATCAGGAAGCAGATAATCTACCAGTACAGCCTGGAATCCAACATTTTTACCGGGCTGCCGGATCCGGTACATATGTACTCAAACATTACCGGAGGTTACGGCATCTTTGCCGGTTATTCATCAGACAATAAAACGATCAATGTTGTGATCAGGTGAAAAGACTGACATTCATATTAGCTATGTTTATGTTTGCCTTGGTCATGAGCCATGGCCAGCAGGTAACCATAAGCGGATATATCTCCGATGCTGAAACGGGAGAAAAACTGATCGGCGCTACTGTTGTTTGCATTGATGACGGTTCATATGCCATCACCAACGGTTATGGCTATTATGCGATGAAGCGTATCCTGGCAACAGATACAATACGGCTCCAGGCATCATTTGTGGGTTACATACAGGATACCATAAAGGTTCTTGCAGACGCAAACCTGAAAATTGACATTGAACTAAGATCTGATATTGTCATTGAGGAAGTCACGGTCAGAGCTCCGCGTCCTGTCACGTATGACAGGGAAAAAGAGATGAGCACAATCTCTGTTCCTGTTTCGAAAGTCACCGTATTGCCCGCCCTTGGTGGTGAATCTGATATCCTTAAGACACTTCAGCTGATGCCCGGGGTTCAGTCGGGCAATGAGGCTTCAAGCGGCCTTTATGTCAGGGGAGGCAGTCCTGACCAGAACCTGATGATCATCGATGATGTGCCGGTTTATTACGTGAACCATCTGGGAGGCTTCGTGTCCACATTCAACTCAGATGCCATAAACAGTATGAAACTGATTAAAGGAGGCTTCCCGGCAAGGTATGGAAGCCGCTTATCGTCTGTACTGGATATCAGAATGAAAGAGGGGAACATGAAGGAACAACACGGAAACTTCATGATAGGCATGATCGCTGCCAAATATATGGTTGAAGGACCGATAAAAAAGGATACAACATCATACCTGATATCAATACGTAGGCTCATGTATGACATTATAACCAGGCCTCTCACCTATTTTTCAAGCAGCGGCGTTTCTGTCGGCTATACTTTCTATGATTTTAACGCAAAGCTGAATCATTGTTTTTCACCTGATGACAGGATCTATCTCAGCATCTATTCCGGCGATGATAAAATAACTACCGCAAACAGGATAGAACATGAGGTAAGCAAGATGGCTCTCCAATGGGGGAATATTCTCGGTTCGTTCAGGTGGAACCATGTCTACGGAGACAGGTTGTTCAGCAACCTCACTGTCTATTCCACAAAGTATCGCCTGGATAATGAGTTTAACTACACTATGAAGGCTGATGACCTTAAAGAAGAGTCGTCATACAGGTATTTTTCAGGTATAGTTGATGTTGCCGCAAAGATAGACTTTGACTATTATGTCAATCGTTTCTATTCAATTAAATATGGAGGAACGGGTATCTGGCATTTTTTCAAACCCAATACAATGACGTTTCAAACCACAGGCGACTTTGAAGAAACGAAGTCGGTCATGGGAAGCAGTAAACAGCATGGGTTTGAAACTGGCGCCTATATTGAGAATGAGATCTCCGTCGGTGGCAGGTTCTTTACAGATATTGGATTAAGGTTTTCCAACTACCGGACATCGGGAAGGAATTATTCATCGGCCGAGCCACGGGTGCTTACAAGCCTCAGACTTGGAAGCGGCACATTCGTGAAAGCATCATTTTCAACCATGACACAATATGTGCACCTGCTAACAGGTTCAGGACCAAACATGCAAAATGATACCTGGGTCCCGGTAACTGACCTTATAGCGCCGTCGAAAGCCATGCAGTATGCTGTCGGAATTGAAAGAACCTTCGGTGATGGGCTGTTTGATGCAAGCCTGGAGGGTTATTATAAAACCATGAATAATCTTATCACCTACAAGGAAGGTATATCGGCTCTCTCCTCATCGATCGACTGGCAATCACAGGTTGAGACAAACGGAACCGGAAAATCATACGGAATAGAGGTCCTCCTGCAGAAAAAAGCAGGGCCGGTGACTGGCTGGATCGCCTACACTTACTCAAAGACCACACGTCAGTTTGATAATATTAATTCAGGGAAGGAGTTTCCTTTTAAGTATGACAGGAACCACGATATCAGTATTGTGTATCTCCAGAGGATAAGAAGCAATATTCAATTATCAGCCACATGGGTGTATGGTACCGGTAATCCGTATACCCTGGCTACGGGAAGATACAGGATGATCACCAGTCCCGGAGACAATCTTGACGCGATAGGTAGTTACCAGGACTATGGCTTGATCTATGGAGACCTGAACTCATCAAGGATGAGGGCATATCATAAGCTTGACGTGGGAATAAATTTCTACAAAGAGGTCAGGTGGGGCGAGCGAACACTGAGTTTTAACATTTACAATCTTTATAACCGTCAGAACCCATATTATTATTTTGTTGAGAGAACATTTGAATATGATTCACATCATCACGAAATCCCGGGGACTGAGAGGTATGCTTTGAAGCAGCGAAGTTATTTCCCGATCATCCCGTCAATCAGTTATAGTATAAAGTTTTAAACAAGACTTTCAATAGTTGAAGGAGGTTTGTCGATTTCTTTTGCCTGGCTTTCAGGCACATCACCCATGAGTTAAATTTATTGATGGCAAGAAAGCATATCCAATGCGTGAAGAGCCTTCAGCGAGTTATAATGAACGGCGGTTAATTGTCTAGCTGGAAGATATAAGGGCAAAAAGCCATAAACCTAACAGGTCGGTATATGCAATTGGCTGCTGTGCCGCGACTGGTTTATAAGTGCCAGAAGCAAGTAAGTGGTCATTTAATAATAAGTGGTTTAAGAAAGATCCATAATTCATCACCAGCGCGGCACAGGCCCGTCCCGGCTCCCGCCGGGGACTCTCTCGTAGTGTCACGTTTGTGGCGGATCTTACCTGGTCGCCTCTGCTACGACGGGGCACTCCCTCCTGGTGTCACAGCCTGCCCCGACATGTCGGGGGTTTTTGCCAACGCGAAAATTAAGTAATAACCATTATAACCCTGCATCGCACCACGATTGCAAAAACACCCCGACCTTCACAGCGTTCGGTACGGGGCGTGGCGCGCCACCGTCCCGACACATCGGGACACCAGCGCCACATACCGCCGAACGTTATGCCCTTTCAAAAAGAAAACTCGAGAAACAAGAATATTTATTTACATTTCAAGTAATATATATTCTACTCACCTTCTCTGGACCGTCTTGTTCGCATCCCCAAAATTCCACCTATCCAAACCTGTATTGGCAGAGTCACAAATATTAGGACCTTGACCCAAATTGGTTGATCCGATAGAGGTGACAACAAGATTGATAAAATGTCATTGACCAGTAAAAGTCCACCAAAAATTAAAAGTAGCGTCCAATAGTCCCTCTTTGAAAATAGACCTACGATATATGACCCTACTAATCCAGCAATGAAAATATATATCAAGAATACTATTTGAGAATTTACCGTAGTAGGAAATCCTTTCGAACTCAACCCATTTTCAAATAACAGGCTCAATAAATAATTTCGGGGTAGATTAACTATGCGTAAAGCAATATAACCCAAGATTATTGCAAGTGCTCCTTTGAGTATTAGAATAATAGTACTGTTCGACTTGTTCATAGGCTTTGATTATTTGTGATGATCGATTCCTTAAGGCTCTAAATATAAACATATTACAAGATGAGTAATTCAAATATATGCTTTTATTGCATGCGAATCAAATATTTATGACAAACCAATAGTGTGAGAATAATTACAACAGGGCATAACAGGTCGGTATATGCAATTGGCTGCTGTGCCGCGACTGGTTTATAAGTGCCAGAAGCAAGTAAGTGGTCATTTAATAATAAGTGGTTTAAGAAAGATCCATAATTCATCACCAGCGCGGCACAGGCCCGTCCCGGCTCCCGCCGGGGACTCTCTCGTAGTGTCACGTTTGTGGCGGATCTTACCTGGTCGCCTCTGCTACGACGGGGCACTCCCTCCTGGTGTCACAGCCTGCCCCGACATGTCGGGGGTTTTTGCCAACGCGAGAATTAAGTAATAACCATTATAACCCTGCATCGCACCACGATTGCAAAAACACCCCGACCTTCACAGCGTTCGGTACGGGGCGCGGCGCGCCACCGTCCCGATACATCGGGACGCCAACTGCACATTATATGACCACTAACCTATCGGTTCACAGTCTCATGAGCTCGCCCGCTTCGCGGTCTCGGTTCAGCCGAACGTTGTATGCAAGTGCGGAAAACCAGCGACACGAAACTATAATGCACTATTATTTGACAGTTGAAAATCAGACTATAAAATAATGGATTGATTGGTCTTGTTCTCTGTTGATAGGGAGGTGCAATGCGAGGGAATTTTATTTTGTTTTTTCTATCGCCGCTCAAAGCCAAATTGAAACCTAGCCCACAAATAACACATTTGCAAACCTCACCAGCCGACCCGCAAACCAAAGTTTGCAAATGAGTCGTTTCCCACCCACGACAAAATATTTAACACTAATTGTAAGAATATTTATATGGTTGCCTCGGAGTGGAAATACTCTGACGGGAAGTCCGATTTTATAATGGAAACACCGACTCCATTAGGACCTTATTTAAAAGAAAACTTTCCGGAAGTCATTCAATGCACTCGTTTTGAGAAACAGTTTGGTGGTCGGTTTCTTGAAGCTGCCGATAAAAGATTTCTGGAATAAGGTTTTGACATTGATTGGTACCTTCATCCGCTAAAAGATATGCACTTTCTAAGCGACTTTCAACAATTCGTTTTTCATCCAGGATCTATTCAGTATGTGTATATCTTTTCAATTGCCGGTATTTTTATTTTACTGATAGCTGTTTTAAATTTTATCAGTTTAGTAAGTGTTCTAAGTACAAACCGGTTGAAAGAGTCAGGAATAAGGAAAATATCGGGGGCATCCAAAGGGAAGATAGTAAGTTCATTTCTAACCGGGCCTTTTATTCTGGTTTCTTTGTCATTGATTTTCACTTTCCTGTTAATCGAAATATTTCAATCTTCATTTAATAAATTATCAGATAGTACATTTGTAAGTTTTCATCAAAACACTTTTGTCCTTCTTGCTCTCATTGTCATAGGGCTGGTCATTGCAAGTGTTTCCGGAATTGTGCCGGGAATCTTTATTGCCAATTTTGAACCGTCGGATGCGTTAAAGCAAAAGAAAAAATTGGCAGGTATCAGCTACCGAAAATATTTGATTGCCTTTCAGTTTACCCTTGCTATTGTGCTGATGAGTTCCACCTTTCTGATTTACAAACAGCTGAATTATATTTTTCATAAAGACCTGGGGTTCAATAAAGAAGATATTGTTCACGTTCCGCTAAAGAGAAAAATGGGAGAGAATTATGCTCTTATGAAGCAAAAACTCCTTACAAATCCGAATGTTGAACAAATAACAAACGGTTCTCCGATACTTAGTTCAGGAGTTGAATTTCCGGGATGGACCTGGGACGTTATCAATAAAGACGACAAGCATTCCATTGCCAGCATTCAGGCTGATTGCGACTTTATTATCTGGGTAATCATTGCTTTTGTAATCGCAACACCCATAGCGTACTATGCAATGAATAAATGGCTGGAAAGTTTTGCCTATAAAACCAGTTTAAGCTGGTGGATTTTTGCCCTGGCAGGAGTGCTGACCTTAGGAATTGCATTGCTAACGGTAAGCTGGCAGAGTTGGCGGGCTGCAACCAGGAATCCGGTTGAGGCATTGAGGTATGAGTAATCAATAAAAGATAGTTAGATATATCCAGCCCCATTTGTAAGCACATCCCGCACAATTCACTGGCAAACGCCAGGCCAAAGTTTACAGAAAGAGCTTACAAAGCCAGCCCAATTACCGTCTTTAAGGGCGGTTTGGGGATTGCCCGGCCACAAAAATCAAAATAAATTCGTACTTCGTCGCAAGGTCAGTGCGGGCTGATAATAAAAAATATCCGGTTTGTAAAAACTTGATCCATATTGACTTTGAATAATAACACCTGTATACAACATTGGCTATAGGTAATGGCAGATAACAAAACCTACCAAAATTTCGTACCTTGGATAAACATACGGTCAAGATTGACAGTAAGAGTCATTCAGACTGCCACTGCCCATATCTCTGAACGTTGTGCGGCATGCAGGGAAACCGTCTTAAACGAAAAAATAGAATGATTTAAATGGCTGATTACGATAAATATTACAAGACAGAACAACTTTTCGGAGAGCCTTACGCTGAGTTGCTTGATTTCTTCAAACAGTATGAGCCCAAAGGCAGAATAATTGATTTAGGATGCGGACAAGGCAGAGACTCGATTTCCCTGGCAAGGCTTGGATACAAAGTAACAGGAATTGATAACTCCAAAGTCGGTATTGATCAAATGAACTCAATAGCAAAAAAAGAAAGATTAAATGTAATTGGAATAGTCGGAGATATTTATTCATTTGATAATTGCCAGGATTTTGATATTGTGTTGCTTGACTCAATGTTCCACTTTGAAAAACGGGGCAAAAAGCGAGAGACTGATCTGATCAAAAAAATTGCAAAACAGGTAGATAAAAACGGACTGATTTGCATTTGCATTCAAGACACGGGTAAGAAAGTGAAGATTCTAAAGGACACAATTGACAGTTCCGGATTTGATTTTGAGATGTTAAATGATTCTGCGTTAAAATACAAATATGAGGACAAAGAATCCGGACACATATCAGAGATGATCTATCGTATGATTATTGTGAAGAAGAAATAAAAATGCACGACAGCACAACAGTTCGGTATATGCCATTGCCCAGGCTGGTTTTTGTGCGCTGATCCACATACCCCACCACTCAAAAATCAAATTGTTGCTTTATCGGCACAGCTTAACGGCTAAAGCCGACAGGCAAAAACCAGCCGCTAACAGAACAAACAGCTGTTGGATTTCCCGGTGGTTGTGATGGATACGACAACCTTACTTCAGTGCCGGGCAGTTAGTTCTTATTCCGAGAAACCGTAGCCAAACTCATGCATTGCTAAGAAAAGATTCCGACAAGTATTGATGGCAGCCAATTTACCAGAAAATGACATGCAATGCCCGGCCATAGACTTCGTGTTTTCATATAGATTATTCCCAGAAGCCATCCAAGCATTGTCTGTAAAACAAAAGCCAAAAACACGAATAAAATTCCAGTATCCAATAAATGAGCAATATCAAAGGCAATATGTGTCATACCAAAAAGGATTCCACCTATAATTATTGCCTTTTGCTGACCAAGTGCTCTTTCAAGCTTTGATTGGATGATGCCTCTATGAAAAAACTCCTCAACAAAATCATTATTGAACAATAATAAGACTAAAGTACCGGCAGTTATCGGATCACTACTTATAACTACCTGATTAGAGATGAATGCTGTAATGCCGCTTATTCCGCCTAATCCAACAGCAAATAGAGCAACACTCCATGATTTGACTTTCCAGGTAAGTCCCAGGTCCAAAGCTGACCAACTTCCGGTTCTTATGAAATAAAAATAGGGTACTGCAATGTAGAAAGCAGCTTGTATGGGTAAATAAATCAATTCTTCAAAGAATCTCTGATTTATAAACCCAGACAACCATGGAGTGAGGATAAAGATTCTCAAAATAGGTATTATGACAGCTATAATCCAGAGAAAAAAGACTCCCCTGATCTCTTTTTTTGGTTCAGGACTGGCAGGAAATGGGGCAGGATATTTTCCAATCCACTTATGCAAAATCAATATGAGTGAACCTACTGTTAAACAAAATATTAATCTCCATACTAAATCCATATCCTTACTTTGAATTTCAGAACCAAATTAAGACAAAAAGTAACAGGAAAGTGCCCGGATACTTCGTCGAGCAAAGTTTATATGCCTTGCCATAATCATGATGAGGTCAATGGAGTGGTTACTGATCATGCCGTAACGCCAACAATCAATGATTTACTTATGGACAAAGAATACAAATCAGAATACCTTTAAACTTGATTAGATAAAATAAAGAAAAAGAGTGACCTTTATGTCCTAATAAGCAGGTCAGAGAACACAATAAGCAAGTGAAGAACCGCCTGTTAAAACATGCATCCTGCATCATGGAATGGAGGTGCGCCCTTACGAAATTAAACCCAGGCTGTTTTCCTGGAAGTACAAAGATTGAGGATTATTAAATGAACCACAAAAGGCTTGATCATCAGCCTCCAGGGGCAATCAATGAATGGGGGTGGAAATATCATCATATCGGGATTCCCACCACAGAGAAGATGCCGAATGAGAAGTACTTACCCGAGTTCAGGTTCTATGTCTCCGGATTTGAGTCCAGCCCTTTCGGCATAGAATGGATGAGATTTGAAGAGGGATCCCCCATCGATGATCTTATTCAAAGAGTACCGCACATTGCCTTTGAAGTTGAGGATCTCGATGCTGAGCTCAGAGAGCACAATTTTAAAATCATCACCATGCCAAACAGCCCCGGTGATGGAGTGAGAGTGGCCATGATTGAGCACAACGGGGCCCCGGTGGAATTGATTGAGTTCAGGAATAAATAAAGGGCCTGGAAAAATTGATTTGTCCCCCGGTATCACTAACCTCGTAATAACAGCAAAACAGGGAGAGGAAATGCAGTAAACGTGACTCTCCATCAGTCCATTACTGTCAGATTTATTCACAGATTCTGCAGGTATGTTCAACTGTTTCAAGGTTTTCCCGTACTGAAATTCAATTAAAGATGAACCAGAAATATAAAATTCATTATCAGGATATTATAGCATATCTACTGATGATCCTCTGTTTTCCGCACATTTCCCGGATTACTTCTGTAGCCTGTTGGCATTGGTGACGGCAACAAACTGCCTGATATTTGATTTCCTCAATATCTTATCTTTGCCAGCGCGGGAAGAGATCAGTTGCCACACAGTGCTGCATCACGCGCGAGTATAAAACCACCCCTAGCTGCCTGCGCCCGGTGCGGGTCATGAATTGTTAACAGGCGGCAGGCCGCCAATACTCAACAACTCTGAACATAACGGGCGGGCTATAACTTAAAGATTGAATATAAATATGTCAACAAACACCGAAAACAGCTCAATAGAAAACATTGAAATAGTTTTCTTGAAATCAGTAGATTACGAGGAGATAAAGAATGCAATGATCGAATCCTATTCCAATTTGCAGAATGCATACTGGAATGAGCATCAGATAAAAACTTTGATTGAGAAGTTTCCGGAAGGACAGGTCGGAATTAAAATAGACAATGAACTTGCGGGATGTGCCCTGTCAATTATTGTTGAATCATTGAAATTTGAAGGGAAGCACACCTACAGGGAGATAACGGGGGACTATTCTTTCAATACGCATAATCCGGAAGGAGACACATTATATGGGATAGATATTTTTATTCGGCCAGAATACCGTGGACTCAGACTTGGAAGACGACTCTACGATTACCGTAAAGAATTATGTGAAAAACTTAACCTGAAAGGGATTGCCTTCGGCGGACGCATTCCCGGATATCATGAGTATGCCAACAAGATGACGCCCCGGGAATACATTGATAAAGTAAGAAAAAAGGAGGTTCATGACCCTGTACTGGACTTTCAGATGTCAAACGATTTTCATCCGGTAAGGATAATTCGCGGTTACCTTGAGGGAGATCGGGAGTCTCAGGATTATGCGGTGCTTCTTGAGTGGGACAATGTATATTATGAGCCTGCTTCGAATAAAGCCATCAGCAACAGAAAGATCGTCAGGTTAGGGTTGATCCAATGGCAGATGCGTTTATACAAAAACCTTGATGAACTTATGCAACAGGCTGAATTCTTTGTAGATGCAGTTTCCGGCTACAGATCAGACTTTGCCTTGTTCCCCGAGTTTTTTCATGCCCCGCTTATGGCAGAATACAATCATCTTACAGAGCCTGAGGCAATCAGAAAGCTTGCTGAATACACCGAGGATATTGTCAAGAGATTTGCGGAACTGGCCATCTCCTACAATATCAATATCATAACCGGCAGTATGCCAGAGATGGTGAACAACTACCTTTACAATGTCGGCTATTTATGTAAAAGAGACGGCGGGATAGAACGATTTGAAAAACTTCACGTAACCCCTGATGAAGCCAGAATATGGGGATTGCAAGGCGGAAGCAGCCTTAAAACCTTCGATACAGATTGTGGTAAAATCGGCATTCTGATATGTTATGATGTTGAATTTCCCGAATTGAGCAGGATTCTTGCCGATGAAGGAATGAATATACTTTTTGTGCCATTTTTAACCGACACGCAGAACGGGTATTCCCGGGTCAGGCATTGTGCTCAGGCCAGGGCAATAGAAAATGAGTGCTATGTAGCTATAGCGGGAAATGTCGGGAATCTGCCGAAGGTTCATAATATGGATATTCAGTATGCTCAGTCTATTGTATTTACCCCCTGTGATTTCTCTTTTCCATCAAACGGTATTAAAGCAGAGGCCTCTCCAAACACAGAAATGACAATAATAGTAGATGTAGACCTGGATCTTTTAAAAGAGTTAAATATGCATGGAAGCGTGCGTAACCTTCATGACAGAAGGAAAGACATCTATTCAATAATTAAACAGGGTAAATAATACCGGCCATTAACAGAGTATGTGGCCATTGTCTTCGTTACCGGAAACCGGCGCTCATATGCTCCAGCAACAACCGGTGGCAGGTAACGGTTTAACAGTTGTCGGCAGTAGCCCTCCCTCCTGCCCCCACAGTACGAAGGAGCCGGGTACAAAGGTGCAAAGTCACATTGGTTTATGTCATTGATTTTACCGATATTGCAGTTGCTATTTCCGGGTGATACTGGAGTCTTGTCCGGAGTTGCATCTTATTAAACCATTGATTATTTTAACTGTCAGGAGAAAGCCGAAAATCCTCAAGAGTAGGCAAACCAAAGAACTATTCCGTATGAAAACAACCATGAAATTATTTCTTGCTGTTGCTGTAATAATGTTTGTATCCTGCGGCCAGACAAAGAAAGAGACCACCGCAAAAGATGTTGAAAAAGAGGTCAGAGAGGCAGTAGATGCCACTCAGGATTACGCTTCCGACAAACTTGGTGACCTGAAGGCTGAGTTTGACAAGTTTGCTGAGAGTGCAGGTGAGCAGGTAGATATGGTGAAGGAGGAATTCAACTCACTGAGTGAGGAACTCAAGAGCGAATACCGGGATAAGCTTGAGGCCCTGGAAAAGGGCAAGCAGGAGATTGATAACAAGATAGCCGAGTACAATGAGGCTGCTGAGGACAAAAAGGGAGCCCTGAAGGAGAACATTGAGCAGCTCAATGAGGCCTTTGCCAGGAGTCTCGAGACCTTCAGGAAAGAGATGTCTGACAAAAAATAACTCTCCCTGTACCGGCATTTCAAGTTGCTGGTGGCAGGATAATAGCGTGAGCCCTTTATAAATTTCATTGAAAAAAACCGGTTCATGTTTCCTATTTGATCCCTGATGACAATTTATCTCGATTACAACGCCACCACCCCTGTTGACAAGGAGGTTGCCCAGGCAATTCAGCCATATCTCTATGAGCACTTCGGCAATCCGTCAAGTGCTCATGGTTTTGGTACGGAGACCAAGCTCGCGGTTGAAAAAGCCCGGAGGCAGGTTGCTGCCCTTATCAACTGCCATCCCGGTGAGATTATCTTTACCAGCGGGGGCACCGAGTCGAATAACTATGCCATCAAGGGTTATGCTTTTGCCAACCGTCACAGGGGAAATCACATCATCACCTCCACCATTGAGCATCCGGCGGTTACGGAGGTATGCAGGTATCTTGAAGGAAAGGGGTTTGAAGTCACCTACCTGCCTGTTGACAGATACGGGTTGGTTGATCCGGCCCGGCTGGAGGGGGCTATCACGCAAAATACAATCCTCATCACGGTGATGCATGCCAACAATGAGATCGGGACCATCGAGCCCATCAGCGAGATGGCCGCCATAGCACACCGGCATAATATAGTCTTCCACACTGATGCGGCACAGTCTGTCGGGAAGCATCCGGTTGATATCAGGGAGCTGTCAGCAGATATGCTATCCATTGCCGGTCACAAGCTCTATGCGCCCAAGGGTGTCGGGGCACTTTACATCAGGGACGGAATAGTACTTGAGAAGCTTATCCACGGTGCTGACCATGAGCAGAACAGGCGGGCGGGAACGGAGAATGTCGCTGAGATCGTAGGACTGGGAAAAGCATGTGAGATAGCAGGTCGTGATCTGGAAAAGAACATGGCACATTTCAAGGAGATGCGCGATCTGCTTCACCAGCAGCTGGCAGAGAAGATCCGTGAGGTGCAGCTTAACGGTCATCCGGAGTTACGTCTCTCCAACACCCTCAGCCTGAGTTTCAAAAACCTGGAAGCCAATATCCTTCTCAACGAGATGGAGATGAAGGGCATAGCCGCTTCAGCCGGAGCGGCCTGTCATACTGACTCCGTTGATCTCTCTCCTGTTCTCACCGCCATAGAGCTGGAGAGTGAGTATGCCATGGGAACCATCCGGTTCTCCGTCGGACGCAAGACCACTGCTGAGGAGATTGGCAGGGCATCACAGATTATCGCCGGTATTGTCAGTACACTTCGGCCTGATACTTCAGGGCTTCCGCAGGAGCAGATCTCAGTCGGTGAGCAGGTCAGACTCACGAAATACACCCAGGGTCTGGGCTGTGCCTGCAAGCTGCGGCCGCAGGAGCTGGAGAAGATCCTTAAAGAGATTCCTGAGGGAGTTGATCCGAACATCCTGATTGACACCAGGCACTCTGACGATGCCGCCGTATACAGCATCAATGAATCCACGGCACTGGTTCAGACTGTTGACTTCTTCACTCCTATTGTTGACGATCCCTATGATTTCGGCGCGATAGCCGCCGCCAACGCGCTAAGCGACATCTATGCCATGGGTGCCAGGCCTATTTTTGCACTTAACATCGTTGGTTTCCCATCGAACCGTCTGCCGATGGAGGTCCTGAGAGAGATACTGAGGGGGGCTGCAGACAAGGCCCGGGAGGCCGGTATCTCTATTCTGGGAGGTCACACCATAGATGACCCGGAGCCCAAATACGGGATGGTAGTCAGCGGCATCGTCCATCCTGAAAGGATATGGGCGAATTCAGGCGCTCTGCCAGGTGATGCCATCATCCTGACAAAGCCGGTCGGCACAGGCATCCTGACGACAGCCATGAAGCGCGGTCTGCTGGGAGAAGAGGCCATGGCTGCTGTTACTGCTTCGATGGCCGAACTAAACAGGACGGCCGCGGATATACTACGAAACTATACTGTTCATGCCTGTACAGATGTCACGGGTTTCGGACTCATCGGGCATCTGAGTGAGGTCACGGTTGCCAGTGGCGTGAATGTTGAGCTGTTTGCCGACATGGTGCCTCTTTTCCCCGAGACGGCCAATCTTGCAGTGGCCGGCATTATACCGGGAGGCACGACCAACAATATGAGCTATTTCTCAAAGCATACCGACTGGGGAGAGGATATCCCGGCAATTACGCGTACCCTTCTCTGTGATGCGCAGACTTCAGGCGGATTGATGGTGACCGTACCAGCCGCAGAGACGGAGAGACTTCTAGCCGAGTTCAGGGAAGCCGGACTGTTATCTGCAGCCCATATAGGCAACTGTACCTCCAGGGGCAACGGAACCATTTATGTGAGGTTGCATGGAAAAAATTAACATCTGAAATCAAACCGAAAGAAAATGGATATCACTGTCAGGCCTGCAACAGAGGAAGATGTTCCCAAAGCTGAAAACCAATGGAAATAACCGTCAGTCCTGCCACAGAGGAAGATTTCACTAAAGCCAATAACCAATGGAAATAACCGTCAGACCTGCCACAGAGGATGATTTCCCTGCGGTACTGTCACTCATAAAGGAGCTTGCCGAGTTTGAAAGAGCCCCTGAGAAGGTCACCAACAGCGTGGATCAGATGAAAAAGGAGCAGGATCTCTTCAGGTGCTTTGTCGCCGAAACCGCAACAGGTGAGATTGTCGGCATGGCTCTCTTCTTCCTGGCCTATTATACATGGGTTGGCAAGTCGATCTATCTCGATGATATCTATGTAAAGAGGTCCCTCAGGCAGCAGAAGATCGGTACTGCATTGCTTAACAAGGTGTTTGAGGTGGCCAGGGAGGAGCAGTGCCAGCGGGTGAGGTGGCAGGTCCTTGACTGGAATGAGCCTGCCATAGCATTTTACAGGAAGTGCGGGGCTGAGATCAGCGGGGAATGGCTTAACTGCAGCTTCGATGAGGCAGGGATAGCCGATTTTCTCATATAGTTCAACAAACAACAGCTGCAAACATGAAAAAGCGAAACATTTTTGCCATGATGATGATCACTATTATCACACTCCCCCTGTCTCTCTCATTCTCACAAGGTGCAATGGGCACGGGATGGAAGCTGGTATGGTATGACGAGTTCAACGGAAACAACATTGACACCACAAAGTGGAATGTGCTCATGCGGGAGACCAGCAAGCACAATGAGCTCCAGTATTACATCCCTGAAGAGGTATATATTGAAGAGGGGCATCTGCGTATCCGAAGCAGCAGGAGAAATTACGGTTCGCAGGAATACACCAGCGGAAGACTGGATACCAGGGGCAAGTGTGCCCCTGTTTACGGTCGGTTCGAGATCCGGGCAAAGCTTCCCGGAGGACAGGGGATGTGGCCGGCGCACTGGCTCTATCCGCAGAACCGCAACTGGCAGATGGAATACACCATGGCCGAAGCGGTAGCCAACGACAAGGAGGCGATGATACCTGAGGAACGCCCCTGGTACAGCGAGATTGATATCATGGAGTTCCTGGGACATGAGACCGGTGTGCTTTACGGTACTCTTCACTACTACACTTTTGACGGGCAGAAGAGAACCAGTTCCGGCACATGGCGCAGCTCCACGGATTATTCTGCCGGTTTCCATGTTTACGCCCTTGAGTGGGAGCCTGATTCAATCAGGTGGTATATTGATGATCAGCTTATTCACTCCACCGCATCAGGTATTCCGCATACGCCTCATTATCTGATCCTGAATACCGCCGTTGGCGGCAGATGGCCGGGAGACCCCGATTCGACCACTATGTTTCCGCAGTACCATGACGTAGATTATGTCAGGATATATCAGCGGCAGCAAGAATAACACAATGATCATCAATGCCTTACGATTAAGTATCCCCAATTGCACACTGGTAGAACGGGGGAACTGATGGCTGCAGATGATGAGTGACTCCAACGGGCCACATGAGTCTGGAGCAGACAATAAAATCGGGTTAAATAGTGTCGGCAGGTAACTGAAGGCCCTGAGGTCTCGGATGCACAATCCGGCGCAACGGAAACTGAAAATGAAAACTGAAAAGCAGAAAATGTTATCGGGTGAGCTATACAACGCCACCGATCCTGAACTTGTAAGTGAGCGGCTGAGGGCGAGGCTGCTTCTCAAAGAACTGAACGATTCAGGGGAGGATGAGGATCTGAAAAGAAGAGACACGATCAGGAAGCTGATCCCTGGCGCGGGACCTGATCTATGGCTTCAGCCTCCCTTTTACTGTGACTACGGGTCAAACATTACAACAGGTGAGAATGTCTTCTTCAACTTCAACTGTGTGATCCTGGATGTGATGCCCGTGCGGATCGGCAGCAGGACGCTTCTCGGTCCCAATGTACAGATATATACAGCCACCCATCCGATGGATTACCGGAAAAGGGCTTCAGGACTGGAATATGCAAAACCGGTTACCATAGGAGATGATGTCTGGGTAGGCGGAGGAGCCATCATCTGCCCGGGAGTGACCATTGGTGACCGCACTGTGTTAGGAGCCGGCAGCGTTGTTACCAGGGATGTGCCCTCAGATGTCTTTGCCGCCGGCAATCCATGCAGGGAAATAAGAGACCTCAGGCAGTGATCAGTTAATATATTGGGAAAGACAAACCGGTAGTATGAACCTGAAATAATCATTAAATTTACATCAGCTACATTGTTTGGAACCTGAACCTGTGCTATGAAATAAGCTATCTGCCTTGAAACTGTTGATCAAAATAGCGGTAATTATTTGTCTTATCCCCCTTACTGGCCTTTACGCCCAGACATTACCGCCGATAACGGCATACACTCCTGAAGATTACAATGCAGATAACCAGAACTGGCAGATTTCTCAGTCTGAAGAGAAATTCATCTATGTAGCCAACAACAGGGGTTTGCTGGAATTCAACGGATCGGAATGGAATTTATACCCCTCTCCCAATAACACGATCATCAGGTGTGTAAGGGCAATAGGTGACAGGATATATACCGGGTGCTACATGGAGTTCGGTTACTGGATCCGAAACGCGTACGGCAAAATGGAATATGTCTCACTATTGCCATTGCTTGAAGAGAACCTCAAGGATGATGATCAGATATGGAGTATTCTTGATCTCGATGAATGGGTTGTATTTCAGTCAAGTGACAAAATATACTTCTTCAACAGCACCACCGGTAAATTCAGGATAATTGATCCTGAAACGGACATTTACAGGGCGTACAAGATAAAGGATAACATCTGTTTCAGTATAAGGAACAAGGGGATCTACCGAATGGAAAACGGTGAACCCCGGCTGCTGGTTGACGATCCAGAAATTATCAACCAAAGAATTATAAGCATCTTTGGGAATTATGAGAATCTGATCATTCTGACTGTAGAATCGGGTTTCTATAAGTTGAGTGGTAACAAGGCAGAGATTTGGGATATGGAAGCCAGCCATCATATTTCTGATGGAAGGGTATTCTGCGGGCTGCAACTGTCCGACGGCAGTTTTGTTGTTGGCACCATTTCTGACGGCGTTCTTCATATCAATACCGAAGGTCAGATTGTCTACAGGCTTGACCAGACAAACGGACTTAGCAATAACACAGCATTATCACTATTCGAAGACAGTGACCACAACCTGTGGATAGGCTTGGATAACGGGATCAACTGTGCCAATATAACAGCCCCTGTAAAGGTTTTTCACGACTTTGACGGACGGCTTGGGACAGTGTATACCTCTGAAGTATTTGGCAACTACCTCTATCTGGGTACCAATCAGGGTCTGTTCTGCAAAAAGGTGAACAGCAATGATCCATTCAGATTCATTGAGGGTACTAACGGTCAGGTATGGGATCTGTATAATTACCATGATGAGGATTTGCTGTGCGGCCATCATGTTGGCACCTACATCATCAAAGATGACAATGCCATTCTTATAGATGACAATCCGGGAACCTGGGCCTTCAGGGAGGTCCCCGGCAAGGATGGGTTGCTTGTCAAAGGCAACTATAACGGACTCTCCGTTTTGCACAGGGTCTCCGGTATCTGGAAGCTCAGGAACAGAATCGAGGGTTTCAACAGTTCAGCAAGGTTCTTTGAGCTCGACAACCGGGGTCAGATCTGGGTAAGCCACGAGTATAAGGGCGTTTACCGACTTGAAATAGACGACAGGCTGTCAGGGATAGTAGATGTTACCATGGAGCCATTCCCGGCAAATCTCAAGAATTCCAGCCTGACGAAATACAATGGTGACATTCTCTATGCCTGCGAAAAGGGTATCTACAGGTATAATGAGATAACCAGCTCATTTACCTATGACAGCTTGCTCAGTCCACTCATTATCAGCGAAGAATATGTTTCGGGAAAGCTGATAGCTGACAGGAACGGAAGGTTATGGGGTTTCTCAAAGGAGAACATATATTATGCAGCCATCGACCATCTCACCAACAGACCGCAAATCCAATCAATACCAATACCACTTGATCTCAGGAAGGTAACACAGAGTTTCGAGAATATTGAACCAATCAGGAATGATATTTATCTTCTGGGCACCGCCAATGGTTATCTGACCATTGATCTTCCCAGGATAGAAATGGATGCAACTTATCAGATTCACCTTAACTCGGTTACACTGCAGGATCTTGATAATAATATCTCTTACATCGAAACCGGTACTCCCGGTGAATTCAGGTTCAAGGGTGGTATCTTAAACATGAAATATTCAGTGCCAACCTATGCCAAATACCTGGATATCAACTACCAGTATAAACTGGAAGGGCACAGTAACCGCTGGAGTGACTGGACACCAACGGCTGTCTCACAATATGAAAATCTCAGCTTTGGCAAATATGTTTTCATGGCGAGGGCCAAAGTTGGCAATACACTAACCGATAATATTGTAACGTACAGTTTTGAGGTAAACAGGCCATGGTTTCTGTCCAACTGGGCTCTACTGCTCTATTTGTTGATACTGGTAATGGCCGGCCTCGCGGTTAATGCTGCTTACAAACGCCACTACATAAAGAAACTGAGAAACGAACAACTGCAAAAGGACAAGCTGATTATGGAGTTAAGGAACGAACAGCTTGACAGGGAAATAGAATCCAAGAATCGTGAGTTAGCGCTGTCGAAGATGAACATTCTTAAAAAGAATGAGTTGCTTAATGAAATCAAGAATGAGTTAACCCGGAAAGACAAAAGCGATAATATCAATTCAGTTGCCAGGCTGATTGACAGGAACCTCAATAACAGAAGAGACTGGGAAATTTTTGTTAGGGCCTTTAATGACGCCGACAAAGGATTCATTGACAAGCTGAAAAGTCAGCACCCCAATCTTACACCGAACGATTTGAGGTTTTGTGTCTATCTCAGGATGAATCTCTCTTCTAAGGAGATGGCTCCTCTAATGAATATCTCTGTAAAGAGTGTCGAGACCCGCAGGTACAGGTTGCGAAAACGGATGAATCTTCCACATGAAGAGAGTCTGGTAAACTACATACTGGGTCTGTAACTCCCTTACAGTTCTAAAAACTGCCACTACATTACCACTACAAAAGCCCCATTTTTCAAAGTCAGGTTAAGTTCAGGCTGATGCGAGCCTCTATTGAATCACTCTGAAAATGGGCCTTTCCAAAGTATTCTCCCGGAGGAGGGAGAATATTCAGATTGTATGCTTTTTGTGCAGGTAATAACTTTCACATCCGGGCTTATAGGTTGTAACTTAGTTTCATGTTTTATAACACATTTAAGTCTAACCTAACCACAAGACCTATGAAATTATCATTATGTTCCAAAAGGATCGGAATATTCTTTCTGATGTTCCTGTTCTTTGGGGTTTATGCAGTCAATGCACAAACTTACAGAATTGGCGGAACGGTTGTTGACGAGACCGGTATGCCGATGCCCGGAGTTTCCGTACTGGTAAAGAACACCACCCGCGGGACATCCACTGACATGGAGGGCAATTTCTCCCTGTCGAACGTCAGTGCCGGTGAAACGGTAGTCTTCTCTTTCCTCGGGTACACGAACATTGAACGGGTTATCAGGGGCGATGAAGTTCTGAACATCTCGCTTGTACCGGAGTCCCTTGAGATAGAGCAGGTTGTCGTAACAGCTCTCGGCATCAAAAGAGAGCAGAGGGCCCTTGGATATTCCGTACAGGAGATTGACGGTGAGAGCCTGCAAAATGTAGCCGGAATTGATGTGGGGACTTCTCTTACCGGAAAGATAGCCGGTGTCCTGGTTCAGAACCCGACTGATTTCAACGTCGAACCAACGATTTTGCTGCGTGGATCAAGTCCGATCATTGTCATTGACGGTGTTCCGTACACGAACAAGAGGCTGAACGATATACCCGCCGAAGACATTGAATCGATGTCAGTACTTAAGGGGGCGACCGCTTCGGCCCTCTATGGTTTCCGCGGTCGTGACGGTGCCATCATGATCACCACCAAGAACGGGAGCACTGAAAAGATGGGCGTTACGGTGGATCTCAGCACCAATACCATGTTCAATGCCGGATTCCTGGCCATACCGGAAAAGCAGAGCGTTTACGGACGGGGTACCT
>CAZFIF010000020.1:0-24467 GCA_964519065.1 uncultured Rikenella sp. | reverse complement strand
GTCCCAGCCTTATCCTGTCAAAGCTGAGGGTCTCATGATTGAACTTATACTTTGTCTTTGGCATCTGTTACGGTGGCAACCTGAATGCCCTGCAAACATAAGAAATATTAGGGAAAATGCAAAAACTCCGTAATAAACAGTAGAAGCATTAATTCACTGTTTTCTTATGGCCTTGTCAGGAAATCCAGCATCATGTAATATTCATCTTCCGTCAGGCTGTCTTCAAAATACCAGAGTGGGTTTACATGTTCTCCGTAGAGATCTATCTGATAGTGGAGGTGAGGTCCCGATGATATACCTGTGTTACCGGAGATGGCTATCAGGTCACCGCGTGATACCTTGTCGCCCCTCCTGACCCTGCATTCGCTCAGGTGGCCGTAGATCGTACGGTACCCGTAACCATGGTCTATCACCACCTTTATTCCGAACCCGTCATTATCATTCCCCGAATAATATACGGTACCTGCGCCCGTGGCATGCACCTCCGTGCCTACCGGACAGCGGAAGTCCTGCCCGAAATGCCATCTGGGCGACCCCAGCACCGGATGTTTATCCCGGAACTTCAGTCCGTCGCCCAGCCTGATGTTGACCTCCACCGGCCTGATATAGGGAAGGTGGGCCCACATCTTCTTCCACTCCTCAGCCGCCTCTGTCAGCTCTGCAAGAGAGTTGTACTGGATATTGGTCTGGGTCTTGAGATCTTCAAACTTGGACCTGACGGCCATCATCATGTCGGTGTTCATATAGCCGCTGAGGTCTCCGAATTTAAATGTACCACCGGAACCACCTTCTGAAATGTCTTCCGGAATCATCTCCAGGTCTAGAATGGCCCTGTACGAAGTATTGTCACTGGCGCGAAGATCAGCAATGACTGCTGCAGAGTAGTCGATCTTTCTCTCCAGGAGAGAGTATCTGAGCTTCATCTCTTCTATCCTCTGTGATAGCAACTCCTCCTTGGGGTCACCGGCAATCCGGTGAAAAATAAATGCATAAATAACTGTCAGTACAATAGATACACCAAACCAAACCATGAAGCGAAGGAGCTTCTCACTCCATCGCCGCCTGTGCTGCAGGTATTGCAGATTTGCTGCATCAAAAACGTAGTTCCTCTTTCTCGGCATCAGCAGATCAATGGTTTGCCACTAAAATGGGTTGCTAACTGACAAACGTAAAATAAATAAATTAATTTTACAAGCCCGAAAAATAAGAAAAATAAAACAGGCGGCGCAGTCACGATGAAGGCAAATGATATCAGGGATGAGTTCCTCGGTTTTTTCCGTTCAAAAGAGCACACGATAGTGCCGTCGGCACCGATGGTCATAAAGAATGACCCTACGCTGATGTTCACCAATGCAGGCATGAACCAGTTCAAGGATATCTTCCTGGGCAACCAGCCTGCCACCCATAAAAGGATAGCCAATTCGCAGAAGTGTCTTCGTGTCTCCGGCAAACACAATGATCTTGAGGAGGTAGGCCTTGACACCTATCACCATACTATGTTCGAAATGCTCGGCAACTGGTCTTTCGGTGACTACTTCAAGAAGGAGGCCATTGAATGGGCATGGGAGTTTCTCACAGCTGTGCTGGGCATTCCCGTGGAAAGGATCTATGCCACAGTCTTTGAAGGGGACGCTGAACAGGATGTACCCAGGGACGATGAGGCGGCCCTATACTGGAAGAGCTGCTTCAAGGGGGCCGAAAACCACATTATAGACGGATCCAAGAAAGACAACTTCTGGGAGATGGGCGATACCGGACCGTGTGGCCCCTGTTCGGAGATACACATAGACCTGAGAGGTGACAGTGAGCGGGCTGAAAAACCGGGATATCTGATGGTGAACACGGGCCATCCGCTGGTAATAGAGATATGGAATCTGGTCTTCATACAGTACAACCGCAGGGCTGGCGGCGAGCTGGAGCTGCTTCCCGAAAAGCACGTTGACACGGGCATGGGTTTTGAACGTCTCTGCATGGTGGTACAGAACAAAAAGTCCAATTATGACACTGACATCTTCCAGCCTCTTATAGCCGCCTCCGCCAGGGTGACCGGCAAGCCATATGGTGAGAATAATGAATGGGATACAGCCCACAGGGTTATCGCCGATCACCTTCGCACAGTGGCATTCTCCGTTGCCGACGGGCAGCTGCCGTCAAACAACAGGGCGGGCTATGTCATCAGAAGGATATTGAGGCGTGCCGTCAGATACGGCTACACCTCACTCGGCATGAGAGAGCCTTTTATGTATACCATGATACCCACTCTTACAGAGACGATGGGTGGCCACTACCCCGAGCTTGCTGCACAGGGCGAGATAATCACCAGGGTCATTCGCGAAGAGGAGCAGTCATTCCTCAGGACACTGGGGAAAGGACTGAGGATGATCGAACGGAGGGTGGAGGTCCTGAAGCAGAGCGGGAAAACCCTTTTCCCGGGCGGTGATGCGTTTGAACTGTTTGACACCTACGGCTTCCCGGTAGACCTCACCCAGCTCATCCTCAGGGAAAACGGCATGACACTTGATGAAGAGGCCTTCAATGCCGAACTCAATGCCCAGAAAGACAGGTCCAGGGATGATGCTGCGGTCTCGGCAGGGGACTGGGTGGTACTGGAAGAGGCGGAGAGTACACTGTTCACCGGCTATGACCGCACGGAAGATAATGTCCGTATAGCCCGTTACCGCAAGGTAAGCTCGCGGGGCCGGGAGAATGTTCACCTGGTGTTCGACCGCACACCGTTCTACGCTGAGTCAGGCGGGCAGAAAGGCGACAAGGGTTATATCGCCTCGGAAGATGAGAAGATCATGATCACTGACACTGTCAGGGAAAACAACCTTATTATACATATAGCCGGGCAGCTGCCGAAAAAACCGTCGGCCGGATTCCGTGCCGTCGTCGACAGCAGCGCAAGACGCGATACTGCCCGCAATCATTCTGCCACTCACCTGATGCACTATGCCCTGCGGGAGGTGCTCGGCAGACATGTGGAACAGAAAGGGTCGCTGGTGACACCGGAGAGACTGAGGTTCGACTTCAGCCACTTCAGACAGGTGACTCCGGAAGAGCTTGCTGCCGTGGAGGAGAAGGTCAATGAGATGATAATGAATAACATACCCACGGAAGTACATGATGACACACCGGTGGAGGAAGCCCTCTCCATGGGAGCCATAGCCCTCTTCGGGGAGAAATACGGGGAGAAGGTAAGGGTGGTCTCTTTCGGTGACTCCGTGGAGCTGTGCGGTGGCACCCACGTGGCCGAAACAGGAGCCATAGGCCTCTTCAAGATAATATCCGAGGGCGCCGTAGCCGCAGGAGTGCGGCGCATAGAAGCCGTCACCGGCAGAGGTGCACTGGCATACCTCAACGAGAAACTGAACAAACTGAATGAGATAACCGCAATGCTGAGGAGCACCGGAGACCCTGCGGCCAACGTCTCCAGGCTGCTTGCCGAAAATATATCACTGAAACAGTCAGTTGAAAAGATGCAGCACTCTGCCGCAGCCGACACGGGAAAAAAGCTGGCTGCCGGGGCAGTGATTGCAGGCAGTTGCAGAATATATTCCGGACTACTTGATGTCACCCCGGCCGAGATGCTGAGAACCATCGCTCAGCAGATCAGGCAGTCTGACAGCAGCAGCATCATAATCATCGGTTCTGCTGACGAAGGTAAAGCCTCACTGCTTGTGGGACTGGGAGAGGAGGCTGCCAAATCATCAGGGGTGAACGCCGTGGATATCATCAGGGCTGTAGCTCCGGAGATCAGCGGCGGCGGCGGCGGACAGCCTTTCCTCGCCACCGCGGGAGGCAAACGGCCGGAAGGACTCGGTGTTGCCATCGCAAAAGCCGTGGAGATGGTCAGAAAAGTGCTGTAAGAGACCTGAATTTTATACCTTTGGCAACAGTAATGAGAGGTGTTCGTCAATTATTTGCCTGCGGCATTGCCTCAGCAATGGCATTCGTCATATGCTCCTGTTCGGTGCAACCCTGTTATGAGGATACAGACCCCATGATGAACACCGTTCTGCTCGCCAGTGGCACCGGCGAGAGCGCCAGGGCCGACTCCCTGAGAGTGCGCGGCGTCTCTCCCACTGACACCGTTGAGTTTGTAGATGCCAGGGCAGTAACATCATTCTCAGTCCCTCTCGACCCGGCCAGCGACCTCTCCCTGTTTTACATTACGGTCAACGGCATTCATGATACGGCCGTGATATACTATACCCGCCTCCCTCACCTTGTCTCCCCGGAGTGCGGATATACCTTTCTAAGTAACATAACAGGTGTGGCAACAACTCACAATATCATTGATACTCTGATAATTGAGGACAGCAAAGTAGATCTCGATGGCAAAAAAAACCTGCATCTCTTTTTTTAGCTTCCTGCTCTTCCTTGCAGGCAGCAGTGCCGTGGCGCAGGATACAGTGACGGTGCCGCTGCATCTCAGGGCCGGTTTTGATATCTCGGGACCGCTGCTGAAGTTCGTGAACAAGGATCTTGCCAGTTACGGTCTTCTCACCTCTGTCGATATCACCGAAACCATTACCCTTAATGCCGGCGTGCGTTACTCTTCGTTTCATTCAGAAAGGCATATCTATGACTTCAGCAGCCGCGGTTTGAGCATAGTTACAGGTGCTGAATACAACTTCCTCAAAGCCAATGTCTCGAAGGGGAAGTACTATGCAGGGATTGGGCTGCGCTACGGTCTCAGCCTTTATTCTGAGGAGGCTTCCGTCATCAGGTATACCAATACCTGGGGAGAAGGGGTGTCGTCGATTCCCCTCTCACGCTACGCCGGCCATTACCTGGAGATCACCCCGGGCTTCCGTACAGAGCTCTTCGCGGGTGTCACCATCGGGTGGAACCTCTATATGAGGTTGATGATCAGCGCAGGAGCCGGCAAGGATCTCAAACCCGTGTGGATGCCGGGCTACGGAGCCGCCACGAAAGGCATGGTCACGGCAGCTGAGTATTATGTCTCATTCTCCATACCTTACAAGAAGAGAAAGGTCATTATAATGCCCAAAACTGAGGATGCGGAATACGACGAGGAGGGTGAACCGGTCACGGCTCCCCAGGGAACACCGTCAGGCTTCGGAGGAGGACGGTAATCTCTTCCTGTGACTGAAGATCAGCAATCCCATAAAGGTCAGAAAACCGTTTACCAGAAGCATCTCAAAACCGAACTGGTAGCCGTTGAAGAGCTCTTCCGAGAAGATATTGAGAACATAGCAGAGGATCGGGGAACTGATGGCTATCCAGGGTGTGACCCTGTCATTGACATGCAGTTTGGTGAAGAGACCAAATGAATAGAGGCCGAGCAGCGGCCCATAGGTATAGCCGGCAATGGTAAAGAGCTTATCAATTATAGCCCTGTCGTTCATCTGCCTGAAGATCAGTATGCAGAAAAAGAAGAGCAGGGCGAAGGAAAAATGCACTGTATATCTTATCCTCGTCTTCTTACCATCATCCATCTCCTTGTTCTTCTCCAGCCCCAGGAAGTCGATGCTGAAAGATGTGGTCAGCGAGGTGAGAGCGCCGTCAGCACTCGGGAAGGCTGCAGATATGAGCCCTATAAGGAAGACCACCCCTGCAGCGGGCCCCAGGTATCTGAATGCTATCGTCGGGAAGAGATCATCGGTCATGGCAACAGTGACACCCTTCTCTGCGGCATAGAGAACCAGGAAGGCACCCAGGACCAGGAACATAAATACCACAACCACATTTATGGAGCTGAAGGTGAACATATTCTTCTGCGCGTCCTTGAGACGGCTGATGCTAAGGTTTTTCTGCATCATCTCCTGGTCAAGCCCCGTCATAGTAATGGTAATGAACATTCCACTGAAGAACTGCTTTATAAAGTGACGCGGATGATCCCAGTCAGTGATGACCACCCTCGAGAGGTCACTATCAAACAGGTCACCAATGAGGTTGAAGACCGGCGCCCCGAGTTCTTTGCTGATATAGTAGACAGAGAGCACAACCGCAAGCAGCATGAAGGTGGTCTGAAGGGTATCGGTCCAGATGATCGTCCGGATACCACCCTTGAGAGTGTAACCGATTATGAGAGCAATAAATATAAGCACATTGACCCAGAAGGGGATATTCCATGCGTCAAATACAAATATCTGCAGTACATTTATTACAAGGAACATGCGCAGGGAAGCACCCAGCACTCTGGATATGATGAAGAACCCGGCTCCGGTCTTATAGGACCAGAATCCGAACCGCTGTTCAAGGTAACCATATATCGATGTAAGCTTAAGCCTGTAATAGAGCGGCAGTAATACCAGGGCTATCACAACATAACCGAAGAAGTAGCCGAAGGCCACCATCATGTATGAAAACTGTGTCTCCCCCACCCATCCGGGCACCGACATGAATGTCACGCCCGACAGGGATGCCCCGATCATGCCGTAAGCAACCACAAACCATGGAGAGACCTTGTTCCCAATGTAGAAAGACTGGTGATTGGCCTTACGTGAGGTGACGAAGGTCACGGCAAAGAGCATCACGGTATAGGCCAGGAAGATGAAAAAGATGAGCGATGGTGTCATGGTTGAAAAAGAGTGTCTGCAAGAATAATAAAAAGTTCGGAGATAAAAGTTATCAACCTGTCAGGTTTGCAGGATTAATTTGATTTATTTTTGCCACAAAGCCTTCATATGTCAGCGAACTTCCCCTCAAAACTACTGGAAGAGGCTGTGAATGAGTTCGCCTCTCTTCCCGGCATAGGCCGTAAGACAGCCTTCAGGCTTGTCATGCATCTTCTTCGCCGCGACAGCGGAGAGGTGCGCCGTTTCGGAGAGACGGTGATGAAGCTGCGCGATGAGGTCTGCTACTGCAGTGTGTGTCACGGCATCAGCGACACGCCTGTATGCGGAATCTGCAGCTCAGGCTCAAGGGACAGATCGGTAATATGCGTGGTCGAAAGCGTGCAGGATGTTATGGCGGTTGAGAACACCCGGCAGTACCGTGGGCTGTACCATGTCCTTGGAGGGATCATCTCACCGGTCGACGGCATCGGTCCGTCAGATCTCACCATTAACAGTCTTGAGGAGAGGGTGCGTGAAGGCGGAGTAGAGGAGGTCATCCTCGCCCTCAGCACCACCATGGAGGGTGACACCACCAACTTTTATATCAGCAAACGGCTTTCAGGCTACGACCTCCGTCTAACAACACTGGCCCGCGGAGTGGCTATCGGTGATGTGCTGGAATATACCGATGAGATCACCCTCGGCCAGTCGATCGTCAACCGTCAGCCTTTCACGACACAGCAGGGACGCTCCTGACCCTCCGGCTCCCGGATTATTTTTAAATTCCCGGTTGTCATTTTTTTATTCTGAAAATCTTGCTTAATTTGATAAAAATCAACAGCCGGTGCCCATGACCTTTGACAGATTTTTCTCAGGTTCATCCCAGATGATGAAAAAGTCATCCATCCGTGAAATTCTCAAGCTCACCCAGCAGCCTGAGATGATTTCGTTTGCCGGGGGCCTTCCCTCTCCCGACTCATTTCCGATAGATGACATCCGGCAGATAGCCTCTGAGGTGCTTGAGGAAGACGGCAGGGCTGCTCTTCAGTACGGCACCACCGAGGGTGACATCACGCTGCGTACCCTGCTTGCCAAACGGCACAGAAATGACGGGCTGAACCTCTCTCCGGATAATATTGTCATTACCACCGGCTCGCAACAGGCACTCGACCTCTGCGGCAAGCTCTTCATTGACAAAGGTGATGTGGTCATCTGCGGACTACCCTCCTACCTCGGGGGACTGAATGCCTTCTCAAATTACGGTGCATACCTTAAGGGTATACCCCTTGACAATGAGGGTATGCATCCCGGGCTGCTGGAGGAGACCATCATCAGCCTGAAAAATGAGGGCAGGATTATCAAGTTCATATATGTAATTCCCGATTTTCAGAACCCCACCGGCGTAACTCTGCCCCGCTCAAGGCGGCTTGAGATAATTTCGGTGGCAGAGAGGCATGACCTGCTGATCGTGGAAGACAGCCCCTACCGCGAGGTACGCTTTGAAGGCTCACCCGAACCACTAATGGCAGCACTCGACAGATCCGGCAGGGTCATAACCCTCTTTACCTTCTCAAAGATCCTCGCACCCGGGTTCAGACTGGCATGGGTCACCGGTCACCCGCAGATCATTGATAAGATCGTTACTGCCAAACAGTCTGCCGATCTCTGTTCACCACCGCTGATACAGAAGATTGCAGCACGGTATATTGAAAAGGGACTCCTCGATGTTAACCTCAGGAAGACCGTTGAACTCTACCGCCAGCGTCGTGATTATATGTTAGGTTGCTTCAGGGAGTTCATGCCGAAGGGTGTCACATGGACCGAGCCTTCAGGCGGCATGTTCCTCTTTGTTACCCTACCCCCTGCAATCGATGCAGCAGTGCTGCTCGAAAAGGCTATCAGGAAAAAAGTGGCCTTTGTCAGCGGCTCTGTCTTCCACTGCAACAACGAAGGGAAAAATACGATGAGAATAAACTTCTCCTTCGCAGACAGGAAGGACACCTGCGAGGGAGTCCGCAGGCTGGCCGCGACTATAAGGGAGGAGATGGACCGCGACTGAAACCGATGGAGCTCTCGGCAGTTATCGTCTCCTACAATGTCCGGGATTATCTGCGACAGGCACTGCTCTCACTGATCAGGGCCGCAGAGAACATTCACCACGAGATAACCGTCGTCGACAACGCCTCCTGCGACGGATCGTCGGAGATGGTGAGGGATGAATTCAGCTTCGTCAGGCTTATCGTTTCCGGCACCAACGAGGGATACGCGGCAGCATGCAACAGGGGAATCAGGGTCTCCTCCGGAGATTTTATCCTGATACTCAATCCCGATACCGTGGTTGCCCCTGACGCCCTGACAAATGCACTCGCCTTCATGCATGACCACCCCGATGCCGGAGCCGCCGGGGCCAGGATGACCGACGGCGAAGGAAAGTTTCTTCCCGAGTCCAAAAGAGGATTTCCCTCACCGATGACATCACTCTTCAGGTTCAGCGGCATTGGAAGACTCTTCCCGCATTCTCCCCTGTTTAACGCTTACTACGTGGGACACCTGCCGGATAACCAGACATGCAGGGCCGATATCCTCACCGGCGCCTTTATGCTCATTCGCAGGAAGGCTCTTGATGATACAGGACTCTTTGACACTGCCTTCTTTATGTACGGTGAGGATATTGATATGAGCTGGCGAATCAAAAAGGCAGGGTGGTGCAACTACTACCTGGCAGAAGTGCATATCATTCATTATAAGGGCAGAAGCCCCTTCGAGGATAGAGAAAGCAGGATAAGAAACTTCTATGGTGCCATGAAAATCTTTGCCGTCAAACATCTGAAACAGGGATGGCACCTGCCTGTAAAAGCTGCCGTGACGCTGATGGAAAAATCGAAATTGGTGCTGCTGCGCACAGCATGGTTGATTAAAAAGTGACCTCTGTTGTTAAAAAGGAATATATAGCCTCACGGCTGTTTCAATATTTCACTTATATTAGTCTCTTTAAGAAAACCAATTATCTGAATGAGAAGGGTTAAACATCTCCTCTTCCTTATAGGCATAATGTATGCAGTCTCCATGGCAGGCCAGTCGAGGGCAGATCTCCGCGAAATGTTCGTCTCCGCCGAGGGAGATCTTCTGTTTGAGGATTATGCCGAAGCCCTGCCGAAATATCTGAGCCTCCTCCAGATCTACCCGGAGAATTACAATCTCTACTTCAGGATCGGGCAGTGCTATCTTCATACTCCCGGACAAAAGGACAAAGCCATTCCCTTCCTTGAGACCGCATCACAGAATATTGACCCGGAATACCGTCGCGGCAAGCTGCGAGAGACGGGAGCCCCTTATGATGTACTCTATTTCCTGGCGAATGCCTACAGGATCAGCAATGACTTTGACAGGGCTGTTGAGACCTATGAGCTGTTCCTCAGGGAAGGAGATACTGAGGTGTACGATACCTCCCTGGTCAGGTTTCAGATAGAGACCTGCCACAACGCCAGAAAGATGATGCGCAATCCGGCCTATATAGTGGAGAAGAACCTTGGCAACACCGTCAACAGCCGGTTCTCTGAAATCAATCCCGTGATATCATCAGATGAAAAGACCCTCCTCTTCACCCGCGAACTACCCTTCTATGACGCTATCTTCTGGTCAGTAAAAGTCGACGGCAACTGGTCTGAGCCGGTCAACCTAACTCCTCAGCTGGGTATTGACCAGGATTACTATACTTCATCCGTCTCCCATGACGGTAAGACTCTCCTGCTATACAGGACTGACACCTATGACGGGAACATTTACGAGAGCACTCTCAGTGGCGACACCTGGAGCAATGTCAGGAAGCTGAACGGCAATATCAACACAAAATATTGGGAGTCTCATGCCGTCATGACCCGGGACGGCAGGAAGATATTCTTCACCAGCAACCGCAGGGAGAGCCTCGGCGGCCTTGACATCTTCATGGCCGAACGTGACAGCACGGGTGACTGGGGTACGGCGGTGAACCTCGGAGCTGTCATCAACACCCCTTATAATGAAGAGACCCCATTCCTCGCCAACAATGACCGCACCCTCTTTTTCAGCTCACGGGGCCACTATAACATGGGAGGATATGACATCTTCCGCTCAGACCTTGATGAAAACGGAAACTGGGGCAAACCTGTCAATGTCGGCTACCCGGTCAACACGACAGATGATGACCTCTTCTTCTCGCCTGCCGGGAAGGGCAACAGGGGATATCTCTCACGCTTCACCGGAGAGGGCGAGGGTCTTGGGGATATTATCAGCTGTCACATCTACTCCGAACTCAATCCCCGCAACTTCATTATCATGGGAAGAGCGGGCGTAAGGAACCTGCTGGAAGAGTTCCCACAACCGGTGAAGGTCACCGCTGTCAACAGCTCTGACCTGCAGAGGATGGTGACAACTCTCACCAATCCTGCAACAGGGGCATGGTCATTCAGACTTCCGAACGGGTCGTATCGTTTTACATATGAGTCTGACGACGCCCTGCCCGTCACCATGGAGCATGAGATGCCTCTCGGGCACCCCGGTGACACCATAAGGCTTGACCCGGTCATCCTCGAGGAGACTGACTTTGTAGCGCAGCTTCTGCTGTTGGGTGACACCATCATTGATACCAGGGGGAAAGAGCCCGTTGAGATAAGCCTTATCTCCGGGGAGCAGGCCCTGCTCGAGATAGAAGTGCTCTCTCCCGATTCTGTCATTACCACCGACCATCAAAGGATGGCTGACTCCGCCTTCACCTACTCCTTTGTGCCTGAGGAAGGCCGTAGCGACGTCACCTTCCGGCTCACTGACCGCTTCGGCAATCAAGCGGGCGCAGCTGTCACCGTTAACCGCAGTGACGCTCCTGCAAGGAGAGAGGTACCTCTTTATCATGAGATACCCGTGCAACATGCCATAGCAAACACAGAGGAGGGACCGGATGATGATATCGCCACCCGGGGCGTTTCCACAGGCGATACGCTTACGTACGGCGACCAGGATGCCCTGCCCGTCAGCAGTGATGATGCCGGGAGAGAAAGAAAGTGCCGCCTCTGGTGGCTGCTGCCTGTCGCCGGACTATTTATCCTGTTCCTTCTCCTCCTGAGACGAAAAAAGAAAAAAAACGATGATCAATAGTACAATGAAAAATGTCAAATAACCTGATGAAAAGCAAGAGAGTAATACTTTTTGTGTTGATGCTGTCAACAGCCTGCTATACCGTAGCCCAGGACAATATAAGGTTGCAGGAGGCCTTCTACGAGGCTGAATACTTTCTGATGAGGGGCGACTACTCCGATGCACTGCCTTACTATCAGGGTATCTATGCTGCCATGCCCGAAAACGCAAGCATCGCCTTCCGGATCGGCCTCTGCTACCTCAACATCGAGGGGAGCAAGCACCTGGCAATCGAGTATCTCGAAAATGCATCACAAAAAGTGCATGCCAAGTACCGTGAGGGATCATTGCGGCAGACTGATGCACCGTATGAAGCTATTTTTTTTCTTGGTGATGCCTACAGGATTAACTATATGTTTGAAAAGGCCAGGGATGCCTATCTCAGGTACCGCGAGACCCTCCTCCCCGGTGACATTGAAAACATGTTGTTCGTTGACCAGCAGATTGCAGCCTGTTCCAATGCACCGGCCATAATGGCCACACCGGTGCGGTTTACCCTGGAACCCCTTGACAACATGATCAACGACAGCAATGACAACTTCTCTCCTGTAGTATCCGCCGAAGGAGATGCGATAGCTTTCATGACAGCCATGAAATTCTACGATGCGATAATGTTCTCACGGAAAGTAAAGAATGAGTGGACTCCTCCCGTCAATATCACACCGGAACTGCAATCCGACGGTGACCATTACGTATCATACATCTCAGCCAGCCGTGGGCTGATGCTCCTCTCCAGGGATGACAACATCAACAGCGACATATGGATGAGCAGGTACGATGGTGCGAGATGGGAACCGGCACAGAAACTTAAAAAGAATATCAACACCAAATATTGGGAGGCACACGGCTACATCACCGAGGACGGCTCCACCATGATATTCTCCAGTGACAGGCCGGGCGGCTTCGGTGGACTTGACCTCTATGTCTCAAAACTTGACAGTGACGGCGAATGGGGCACCCCGACAAATATGGGACCGGAGATCAACACTCCATTCAATGATGACAGGCCTTTCCTCATCAATGAGGGCAAAATCCTCTTCTTTGCATCACAGGGCCATTACAATATGGGGGGCTATGATATCTTCCGCAGTGACCTTCAATATAACGGCCTATGGAGCAAACCTGTCAACCTGGGCTATCCGCTGAATACTCCTGACGATAATATCTTCTTCTGTCCCACTGACAAAGGCAGGGCAGGTTACATGTCGATGACCGGCAAACAACCGGGAGCCGGCAAAGCGGATATTTACCTCGTCAGGCTTAAATAATACCGGGAAGAAATGCCATAAGGCTCCGGAAGAGTTAATTTTGTAACCAAATCTTGACATGGGAATAAGGGGAATTGCATTTTTAACATCACTGCTGGTACTGGCACCGCTGAGTGCACAGAAAAAGAGTGAGATAAAGGAGATCTGGCTTGAGGCGGAATCACACTACCTCTTCGGAGAATTTGAGCTGGCCAACCCGCTCTATCTCATACTCAATGAAGTAATACCCGGGAATGCCAACATTAAATACAAGATCGGCAACTGCTATCTCAACATCTTTGATGAAAAACCCAAGGCCATACCCTTCCTTGAAGATGCCGTCAGAAACACCAGCTACAACTCCAGGAGTGGAAAGCTGAAGGAGACGCAGGCTCCTCTTGATGCCTACTTCTCACTGGGCAATGCCTACCGAATCACCAACAGGCTTGACAGCGCCATCAACACCTACCGCTTCTTCAAACAGCTGGTCTCTGAGACAGGTGATATGGAGAACCAGGATTTCATCAACCAGCAGATACAGGCCTGCAATCTTGCCACCGCACAGATGAACAACCCTGTAAGGGTGCTTATACAGCCACTCAAAGAGTACATTAACCAGGGCTCTGTCAATGAGCGTCCGGTGATCAGCTTCGACGGCAACGTGATGGCATATACTGAACGGCGCGGACTCGAGAGCGTGGTCTATGTCACACGCAGGGAGGGCAGCAGCTGGGGCACACCCAGGGATATCACCCTTGAGGCTTCCATGGGTACAGACTGTCATACCACCTCACTCAACGGCGACGGTACGGAGCTCTACCTGTTCAAGAACGATAACTATGACGGCAATATCTATGTGACAACCTTCAGCAACGGACGCTGGTCTCCAGTCACAAAGCTCAACAGAAACATCAATACCAGGTTTTACGAATCCCACGCCACCGTCTCTGCCGACGGCAATAAACTGTGGTTCACCTCAAACCGCGAAGGCACGCTCGGCGAACTCGACCTCTGGATGTCGGAGAAGGATGCCACCGGCGAGTGGGGAATCCCTGTCAACCTGGGCAACAGTGTCAATACTCCCTACAACGAGGAGACACCATTCATCTCCAGAGACGGGCTGACACTCACCTTCAGCTCGGAAGGTCACGGCTCCATTGGCGGATATGATATCTTCATGTCAACATCTGCAGCCGGAGAGTGGGGGAAACCTGTCAACCTGGGTTACCCTGTCAGCACAACCGATGATGATACCGGTTTCCAGCCTTTTGATGCCGGAGCCTTCGGACTACACTCCATCATGACGGGCTACAAGAAGAAGGAGATAGCCCTCTTTATGTTCAATCCTCCCGTGGAAGAGAAAGCGGACACTGTCACCATCAGCTTCGACCCCGATGATCTGCCCTATATATCCCAGGTCGACTCTTCCTCACTGATCACCGATCTGCTTCTAAGGGATGTCTCTGACACCGATAATGAGATAGACCCGGAAGTGCTTTACTATACCGTACAGGTAATGGCACTCTACAACCCGGTTGACCCGGCCTATTTTGAATATGCCGAGATCTCTGTCTTCTATAATAGTGATGACCGCTTCTACCGTTATACAACCGGGCGCTTCAATGCCAAACGTTCAGCCTACGATGAGCTTACAAGACTGCTCAGGCTGGGATACCCCACTGACATATTCGTGAAGAAAGTCTACAGAAATGATTCTGGAAGGTGACGGCGTCAGACTGAGGGCTGTTGAACCGGAAGATCTGGAGCTGCTGTATAAATGGGAGAATGAGGAAGCCGACTGGAAGCAGAGCAATACTCTTGTCCCCTATTCAAAGTACATCCTCAAAAGATATATTGCCAGCTCTCATAAAAGCCTCTATGAGACCAGCCAGCTGCGCCTTATGATTGACAGGTCATCTGATAGCCTCACCGTGGGGACCGTGGACCTGTTCGACTTTGACCATTATCATATGCGTGCCGGGGTGGGCATACTGATTGCCGACCCCGGTGAACGCAGGAAAGGATATGCCTCGGCAGCACTTGGTTGCATCATTGCATATGCTTTTGAGACCATAGGATTGCATCAGCTATGGTGCAATATTCTTGAAGGCAACAGTGACAGCATGAACCTGTTCAGGCGTCATGGGTTTGACCTGTGTGCCACGAAGCATGAGTGGGTGCGCACACGTGAACGGTTTGTGACGGAATACATGCTCCAGCTGATCAATCCCGTGAAATAGATCAGGACCCGGGCTTTTATGCATCCATGATGCGGCTGGCTTTATCCCCCCGGCTCACATCTCATTCTATCCTCTCACGCGGAGTGTTGCCCGCTGCCAGCATCCCGCACGCGGCAGCTATATCGGCTCCGCGTGACCTTCGCACCGAGGCCCCTACTCCTGATGTCACCAGAAGGTGCCTGAACAGCATCATGGTCTCTACATCGGCACTCTCTTCACTGTCACCCGGCAGAGGATGGTAAGGCAGGAGGTTGACTCTTATACCGGTACCGTGAAGAAGCCTCCTTAGCTCTTCCAGGTGCCTGCCGCTGTCATTTTTACCTTTTATCATCACATAGGCAACAGTAAAGCGACGACGACGGCTGTTATCATAATCCTGCATCAGCTCCAGCGTCTCCGTGAAGGACCATCTCCGCTCTGCAGGAATGACCTCCGCCCTCTCGTCGGCAAAGGGTGAATGAAGGCTGAGGGTGATGTTGACCTCCGTCTCATCCAGCAGCCTCCTCACCGCGGGCGTCACTCCCACCGTCGAAACGGTGACCTTGCTCCTCCCCGCTGCCAGTCCCCACTCTGCCGTAAAAACTCTGCACGCCCTGATCACCTCATCGATGTTGTCACCCGGCTCTCCCATGCCCATTAGGACTATGTGAGTGAAGGGGTCCGGGAGTCCAACGACCTGGTTGACGATCTCACCTGCCGTGAGATTGCCCCTCCAGCCGTCCCTGCCCGTGGCACAGAAGCGGCAGCCCATGCGGCAGCCCGACTGTACCGAGACGCATACCGTCATCCTCCTGCCTTCCGGCAGCCAGACAGTCTCGTGAGGCAAGCCCCCGGCAGTGACAAAAAGATACTTCACCGAACCGTCAGCCGACCTGACAGAGGAGACAGGAGGGATTACTCCGGTGATAAACCGTTCTTCCAGTGCGGACTTAACCCTCACCGGTATGTCGTCAGGCTCGCTGAACGACCGAATACCCCTTCTGTATACCCAGTAAAGCAGTCGCCTGGCGTATCTCTCCTCTATTCCTGCAGTGGCGAGATCCAGGGCCAGCATATCAGGGTCTAAACCGGCTATGACCTTCTTTTCTTGCATTTATTTTATGATGGCAAAGATACCAAATATGCTATTCTATTTTTTTTTGCCATCTTTATAGCAATATCAGATGCCAAAAACGCTGAACACAAATTATGGAAGCAAATCCTGGTAAAAATAAGTTCGGCACAGCCCCCGTCTTCTTCACTGCTATCTCTACCATCCTCGGCGCCATTCTCTTCCTCAGGTTCGGATTCGCGGTAGGGACACTGGGATTCTGGGGTGTGCTGCTGCTGATAATCCTGGGGCATACTCTGACCATACCGACTGCCCTGGCGCTTTCCGAGCTGGCAACCAACAAGCGTGTTGAGGGTGGCGGTGAGTATTTTGTCATCTCCCGGTCATTCGGTCTCAACATAGGGGCAACGATCGGCATGGCCCTCTACCTCTCACAGGCTATCAGCGTCGCTTTCTATATCATTGCCTTTACAGAGACCTTTGAGTTTGTCTTTAACTATTTCGCCAACTCACTCAATTTCAACCTGCCCCGTCAGGTCATCAGCCTGCCTGCCATGGCTGTGCTCGGGCTGGTGATATTGCGCAAGGGTGCCAACACCGGTGTCAAAACGCTCTACGTGGTGGTCGGAATCCTGTTCCTGGCAATAATCATGTTCTTTCTGGGAAAGACTGATTACTCCGGAACGGTATCCGGAGGCCTCGGCAATCTGGAGATGCGCAACATGAAGGAGTTCTTTGTCGTTTTCGCCATTGTCTTTCCGGCCTTTACAGGTATGACTGCCGGTGTGGGTCTTTCGGGCGACCTGCGCAACCCGGGCAAGTCGATTCCTCTGGGCACCACGGCGGCTACTATCACCGGCATGGTGGTCTATCTCTTTGTTATATACAAGCTGGCCATCTCTGCAAGCCCGGAGGATATGCTCAACAACCAGCTGATAATGTCAAAGATAGCTATCGGGGGAGCAATCATCATACCCCTGGGGCTGGGGGCGTCCACCATATCCTCCGCCCTGGGTTCCATCATGGTGGCACCACGTACACTGCAGGCACTGGCACGTGACACCTCTTTTCCATCCATGAAGATGAACAGATGGCTTGCAGCTTCCCGCAACTCTGACGGTGAGCCTATCAACGCATCGCTTGTGACGGTCATCATAGCCTTCGTCTTCGTCGCCCTTGGAAGCGTCAACGCCGTGGCAGAAATCATCTCGATGTTTTTTATGGTGACCTACGGTTCGCTCTGTCTCATATCATTCCTGAACCATTTCGGATCATCACCCTCATACCGTCCTTCATTCAAGTCCCGGTGGTACATCTCACTGGCAGGATTTGTTATCGCCCTGTTTGTGATGTTCAGGATCAACACTCCCTATGCCCTGGCATCAATCATAGTGATGGTTGCACTATATACCTATATCAATCACTATCACCGTGAGCGTCACGGGCTGGAGTCTCTCTTTGCCAACGCTCTCTTCCAGATAAACCGCAACCTGCAGGTCTACCTGCAGAAGACAGGCAGCAAGAAGAAGGCCAAAGAGTGGAGGCCGGGAGTAATATGCATCTCCAAGGACTCCTTCAAAAGGGCAAAAGCATTCAGGCTTCTCAACTGGATCTCCTACCGGTACGGCTTCGGCACCTACCTGCACCGCATAGAAGGATATTACTCCAGGGCTACCAGCCAGCAGGCAGCCGAGGAACTCGCCAAGCTGATAGAGATATATGACACAACACAGAATCATGTCTATGTTGACACCATCATCTCTCCCTCCTATACCTCCGCCATTGTTCAGGCAATACAGGTGCCTGGTATATCAGGCATGGAAAATAATATGGTCATCTTTGAGTACGACAAGGAAGAGCCTGAAAACCTGGGTGAGATACTTGAAAACATAAGGCTCATACAGGCCGGCGACTTTGACATTTGCCTGCTGGCCTCTGCCAGGAAGGAGATGCTATACCGTAACGGCATACATGTATGGATCGATTTCAATGAGCCTGAGAACGCCAGCTTGCTTATACTGCTCAGCTTCATCATTTCAGGTCACCCCGACTGGCGTAAGGCATCGATCAAGGTCTTCGGCACCTGTAAGCCCGAGCAATACAGTGAGACCCGCCGCGAGCTCTCCGAACTGGTCCTCTCCGGCAGACTGCCGATCACGGAGAGCAATGTCGAGATAATCAGGCTTGAAAAGGGCGACTCGGTAAAAAACCTTATCAACATACGCTCCTCCACGGCAGCGCTGATCATGACGGGCTTCAGGCACGAAGGTCTTAAGCATAACGGTGAGTCAATACTCAGCGGGTATGATGACGCCGGCACGATGATATTCGTCAATTCACACAACCAGAAGGAGATAATCTAGAAGGGGCACATGAAAAAAGAGGCTGTCACCCATGGCGGATGACAGCCTTCTTTATGATCTCCTCTTCCCGGTTCAGGGCCATAGCGAACAGGCTATCTCACCCATTCAAGCTCCTGTCCCGTTTCAGTCCGGGGTATCAGTTCAGGCCCCTGTTTCTGAGCAGAGGTTCGATATCCGGTTCGCGACCGCGGAAGTTCAGGTACATCTCTTCTGCATCCATGGTACCCATCGGTGCAAGCACATTCTCTCTGAATGACGTCGCAGTGGCCTGGTCGAAGATACCCTTCTCCCTGAAGGCTTCGAATGCATCATGGTCAAGCACAGCAGCCCAGGTGTAAACATAGTAGCCGGCGTCATAACCGTCAATAATATGAAGGAAATAGGTGCTTCTGTATCTTGGCTCGATCTCGGGTATCAGTCCTATCTTCTGCATTGCCTCCTTCTCAAACTTCTGCACGTCAACTATTGCCGGTGCCTCAAGTGAGTAGTATGCCATATCAAGCAGCGATGCCGCCATGATCTCCACATTGTCAAAACCGGTGTTGAAGTAGCTGCTGTTCCTGATCTTGTCAATGAGCTCCTGCGGTATCACCTCTCCTGTCTCATAGTGTTTTGCGTACATGCCAAGCACCTCGGGCTCTGTAGCCCAGTGCTCCATAATCTGTGAGGGCAGCTCCACGATGTCCCATGCAACGGTTGTGCTGCCGTACGTGTTGTCCGAGAAGAGCCCCTGCAGTCCGTGCCCGAACTCATGGAAGAGCGTCAGCACGTCATCCATGCTCAGCAGGGCTGGCTTGCCCTCTGCCGGAGGTGTGAAGTTACCCACGATGGTCACCACAGGGGTTATCTCCTTACCGTCGATCACCCTGTGGTCACGGTATCCGCCACACCATGCTCCCTGGCGCTTGCTCTCACGGGGATAGAAGTCCATATACAGTACCCCTACGTGGCTGCCATCAGCCTCTCTGACCTCGAAAGCCTGTGCATCGGGGTGCGGCATCGGGATATCTTCGATCCTGGTGAAGGTGATGCCGTACAGCTTGTTGGCCACGGCAAAAGCCCCGTCACGTACGTTGTCAAGAGCAAAGTAAGGCCTCAGTTCTGTCTCGTCAAGGTCATACTTGGCCTTGCGCAGCTTCTCGGCATAATACCACCAGTCGTGCGCCGCAAGTTTAAAGTTGCCACCTTCGGCGTCAATGATCTGCTGCATCTCGTCACGCTCGCGCTGTGCCACCGGCAGCGCCCGGCCCAGAAGATCGGTGAGCAGGTTGAGAACGTTCTCAGGCGTCTTGGCCATCCGGGTCTCAAGGACAAGGTCGGCATGGGTATCATAACCCAGCAGCTTCGCCCTCTCAGCCCTCAGTCGCACCAGGTCTGCCAGTATCTTGTTGTTATCCCTTTCGTTGCCGTTGTTGCCCCGATTGAGGTAGGCATCATACAGCTTCTTGCGCAGGTCGCGGTTATCGGCATACTGAAGGAAGGGTAGCATGCTCGGCTTCTGGGTGGTGAAGACCCACTTGCCATCCATGCCCTCGGCCTTTGCCATCTCTGCAGCATTGGCAACCACCCCGTCGGGGAGACCGGCGAGGTCAGCCTCGCTGTCGATCACCAGCTTAAAATCGTTGGTCTCTCCCAGGACATTCTGGCTGAACTTCACTGCCAGTACGGAGATCTCCTGGTTCAGTTTCTTCAGTATCTCCTGGTTGGCGGAGTCAAGCAGTGCACCGTTGCGCACAAAGCTCTTGTAGAGGTTCTCAAGAAGGAAGAGCTCCTCAGCATTAAGCTGCTCGGCCTCCCTGTTTTCATACACCGCCTTCACACGGGCAAAGAGTCCTGCATTGAGAAGCACCTCATCACTGAAGGCTGATATCTTGGGGGCAACCTCCATCTGAAGCTGCTCGAGAGTGTCGTTTGTGTTTGCACTGGTCTGCGAGTAGAAGACATAGGCTACCTTGTTGAGGAGCTGCCCTGCCCGGTCATAGGGAATTATAGTATTGGCAAAACCGGGTGCCTCTGATGACGATACAATAGCGTCGATCTCGGCCCTGGCAGCAGCGATGCCCGAGTCGATGGCAGGCATGTAATGGTCATTAACTATCTGATCAAAGGGAGGAACACCGAACGGTGTCTGCCATTCAGCAAAGAAAGGGTTTCCCTGATCCTTCTTCGCGGTGTTGCACGATACGGCCGCGATTGATGCTAACATAATGATAACAATTAGTTTTTTCACGTCTCTGGGTTTAAATTATTAGTGAAGATTTTCTGATGGGCAAAGATAAATTTTTTATCCGGACGAACCCCTGATTATCATCATGTCTGCGTCCCATTATTCAATCGGGAAGGTGTAAAAAGAGGCTTCCGATGCAGTTTATTTTTAATCACAATTTGTAACTTTAGGCTTTGTCCCGCAACCAAAGAACCAAAAAATAACAGCTTATGAAGAGATCTCTACCCCTCACTATGTTACTGGGATTTTTGCTGATTATGGGCACCGGAAAAAGTGTGCTAGCCCAGGTAACGCTGCCTCATTACGAAGGTTTTGAATATACCACAGGCTCCGTGCTTCAGACTCAGGGAGGCTGGACAGCAATAAACTCCGGTGATGACATACTGATTGCTGAAGGCAATCTCTCCTTTCCCGATTATGCTGCTTCAAAAGGCAACAGGATTGCTTTTGGAGGGTCAGGACTGGACCATAATAAGTCATTCACATCAATAAATTCAGGGACGATCTTTTTTTCCTTTATTATCAAAGTGACTGACATTTCGGCAGCAATCGAGGAAGCAGGAGGATATTTTGCCGGCTTCGGACAGAATAATACAAATTTCGGAGCAACTGTCTGGCTCAAAAAAGACGAGAGTAATTTTAGGATTGGAATTGGCACAAGAACAAATACCTCTGCTATTGCGTATTCAACGGATATTTTTGCCTTAAACTCTGAAATACTGATTGTTGCTGCATATCAATTCAATAGTGAATCAGGCGATGACATTGCATCACTCTGGATCAATCCTCCTTCAGCAAGTTTCGGAAGCACTACAGTACCAGCTGCCACTTTGAGTGTCACCAATACAGGAGGCATTGATCTGTCAAGCATCTCTTTATTTTTTATAAGGCAGGATTCTGAAATTGAAACTCCAATTATGGAAATGGATGAGTTGAGAGTCAGCAAAACATGGGAAGATGTTGTGCCCCTTGTCGCTGCAGCTGATGTAACCTCGCCTGTTTTCTCATCAGGATACCCGGCCGTGGCCAATATTAATGCCACTCAGGCTGACCTTGAGGTGAGCATGGACGAGGCGGGGAAGGCATATTATGTGGTTGTTCCCGACGGGGCCACCGCACCTACGGTTGCTGAAGTCGTTGCAGGTGCCAGCTATGGCACCGTAACCCTCATCGCCAGCGGCACCATAGATGTCACCGCCGGGGGCGGAACGTATTCAGCCACAATAACCGGCCTGACAGACAAAACAAACTATGACATCTATGTCGTGGCCGAAGATGACGAGGATACGCCAAACCGTCAGACGGAAACCGCAATGGTGGACCTCTATACAATACGCCCGCCGGATGTTCTGCTGCTCGCCGACTTTGAAACCGCCGGCTCACTGGCGCCGTTCACTCAGGTAAGCATCACCGGCGACCAGATATGGACACAGTCATCATTTAATGATGACAACTTTGCCAAAATGTCCGGCTTCACAACCTTGGCCAATGAAAACGAGGACTGGCTCATATCACCAGCCATCAATTTTTCTTCTGCCGAATCTGTTGTACTGAATTTTATTACCGCAAAGAATTATAGCGGTGGCACATTAAAAGTTATGTTATCATCCAACTTCAGCGGTACCTACAGCGCAACAGACATTGCTGCTGCTTCATGGACTGATATAACCTCCAGCTTCACATTATCGACTGGCGGCTTCGCCTGGGTCTCATCTGGTGATTACAGCCTGGATGCCTACACGGGAGAAGTATACCTCGCCTTCGTCTATACCTCTACAACAGAAGGTGCTGCCACATGGGAGGTCGATGACTTCCGGGTCACCGGTTACCTGCCAGCCGGCTCCGACGCCTCACTCGCCGACCTGATGGTCGAAGGGACCACTATTGATGGATTCGATGCTGCTAAACTGTCCTACGAGATGATAATCGAGGCCTCGGTCACAGATCCTCCGGCAGTGACATACGAAACCACCGACCCCACTGCAACAGCAGTGGTCACCGACGCCACTGACCTGACAGGCGACGCCGCAGCACGGACCACAACGGTGTTGGTTACTGCCGCCGACGGCACAACAACCCAGACCTACAGTATCCTGTTCAACCCTATCATTGCCTTAGCTGACCTTGCTGCACTGCGTGCGGTTGACCCGGCAAACTATGGCAGGATATACCAGGTCACCGGCGAGGTAGTGGTATCAGGAATCAACGACGCACAGAGGCACCAGAAGTATGTCCAGGACGGCTCGGCAGGAATAATTATTGATGATGCCGGAGCAATCATCACCACTGCTTACAGTGTCGGCGACGGTATCACAGGCATTACAGGTTCACTCTCAGAGTATAACAATCTTCTGCAGTTCCTTCCATACCGCGACCCGGGAGCAGCATCAACTACCGGCAACACGCTTACACCGCAGGTGGTCACCATTGCCGACTTCAACGCCAACCAGGAGAGCTATGAGTCCGAGCTGGTGAAGATCGTCGGTGTGACATTTGCTGACGCCAACGGCACGACAGCCTTCCAGGAGAAGAAGAACTACAACATCAGCGTTGGTACTGACGTAACAATACTCCGGACGATCTTCCTCGGAACAGATCTTAATGACAAGGTCGTTCCATACATGGCTGACGTGACCGGCATTGCCACCGTCTACAACGCTGACGCCCAGCTTGCCCCGCGCAACTATGCCGACCTTGTCGTCTACTCATCAGATGCCACTCTCAGTGATCTGAAGGTCAGCGGCACCACGGTTACGGGATTTGCCGCAGGGACGCTGACGTACAACGTCTCCCTGAATGCAGGGACCACAACGGTCCCGACGGTCACCGCCACGCCGACAGAGGCCAATGCAACGGTGAATATCACACCTGCCACCTCGCTCAGTGGCGATGCTGCCGCACGCACAACCACAGTTGAGGTTACCTCTCATGACCAATCATCGGTCAAGACCTATACAATAGTATTTACCGTTGCCACTGGGATAGAGGATAATCTCAGCGGCCGGTTCAGGATCTATCCCGTCCCTGCCTATGATGAGATTACCGCTGCAGGGCTTGACGGGGCGTCAGTGATAGAGATCTTCGATGTCACCGGCAACAAAGTGGCTGCCGTCAGGTGTGACGATGAGACCACAGTGAAGATACCGGTGGCACACCTCTCAAGAGGTCTCTATTTCATGAGGCTGACAACTAAGGAAGGCTTCGCGATGAAGAGATTTATAAAGGAATAATTATTCATTAACTCTCACCTTACATTGAAAAACCGCTCCGGGAATCCGGGGCGGTTTTTATATCTGCTATTGACTGTTGCATTTATTTTATCAACTTTGCAGATCATGTCTCGTAAATTCCTCCATAAGTTCCTGTGGATTTCAATCCTGGCACTGGCAGCAGTTGCCATATCCTGCCGCAGGGTCCCCGATCCGCCGTCGCCCGATGACACCTCCCTGTTCGCCGCTTGCGTCATCCCCGGCAGCTCTTCCACCATAGACATCATTACTTTCAACGTTCAGGGGTTTCCCATGGCCGGATACACCAGCGTGACAGCACTGTCGGCCCTGGTCAGGGCCATTGACCCCGATATAGTGGCACTCCAGGAGGTGGCCTCAGAGGCCGACTTCAACCGCCTGGTGAAACTGATGCC
>CAZFIF010000019.1:0-24579 GCA_964519065.1 uncultured Rikenella sp. | reverse complement strand
GCCTATTGTCCAGTACGGCGCTGAGTAAACAGGCCCTCCCTTGACGGGGCACTGTGTGGCATCGAAGGAGGGGTCGAGGTCAAAGAAATCGAAGCCTCCTACACCGGCAGCGAAATGAACCGCACAAGCCAGTGCAAGGTTTGTTTCGACCATGCAGCCGATCATCAGTTTCAGATTCGCGCTTCGTGCCACGGCGGCAATATCCAGCGACTCTATTATACATGATTTCATTAACTTGATGTTAATGGCATCAGCGCAGCCTGTACGTACAACATTAATGGCATCCGCCCGGGTGAAAACAGATTCGTCAGCGCCAACCAGGATCTCGGTGTTGTCGCGGACATATTTCATACCGGCAAGGTCAGATTTCAGAACCGGTTGCTCGAACATTACAGGGTAGATGTCGTGTTTAACCACCTCATTGATGAAGCGCAGTGCTGTTTTCGGGTTATAGCCCTGGTTTGCATCAATCAGCAGTCCGCATCCAGGGGCACCGTCTCTTATTGCAAGGACCCTTTCAATGTCCTCCTTCAGGTCAACTCCCACTTTTGTCTTAATGATTCTGAAACCCTCGGATGCCAGCCTGACAGCCTGTCTCTTTGCCTCGTCAGCAGGTACTATGGCTATCGTATAGTCAGTCTCTATTTTGGTTTCAGTACCTCCCAGGAAACGGTAAAAGGGAATCCCCAGTGCTTTTGTATAAGCATCCAGGAGGGCCATCTCTATGGCGCACCTGGCGGCCGACTGGGCCCAGAAGGCACTCTTCAGGGTGTAGGCAATTGATCTGTAGTTATTTATGTCCTGGCCTACAATGAACTCACGGCAGCTGTTAAGGGTGCCAAGGATGGTTTGCTGGTTTTCCCCGTTGATGGTCATTATGGGGGCCGCTTCTCCGTAACCTTCAATACCGTTCTCAAGAACAATTCTTACAAAGGCATTGTCAAGGTTTGTCATCACGCCCAGGGCGATCGGAAACGGTTCCATCTCATAGGTGAGGGGATCAGCGAACATCTTCGTGATCTTAAGGCCCTTCAATCCCTGTTGTCTTTCTGAGTTGCTCTCCCCGTCAGGAAGCATGCTGCTGCCAAGCAGGGTTGCCGATGCAAGCCCGCCAGCGGTCAATCCGCTCTTTTTGATAAAAGCTCTCCTGGTACTCATTGCTTAACTGATTTGATCTGCGTGCCTAAATTTAATCTTTTCCGCGTATCGTTCAGTAACGGGAGGCTTTTACTTTCCCCTTTTATGTTATGGAATCATGTTGTCCATTGCTCCGAGCACGAATACCAGGGGTGCATTCCAGTTGATGGCTATCTCATTTGTGGAGTAGCTGCACTCACTGTCGGTGTATGACTTTGCCGGGAACGATGAACGCGGCACCGGCGGCTGACAGTCGTTCATCACCACCGTGTTGGGTCCGCCCGCCAGGAAGCCCGGCACCGGCTCAGGCACACCGTCGGCACCCGAAGGACGGTGATGTATATTCATCGGCGATAGTGTGCCGAACCCGGTGACGAAACAGTATCCTGTCGGGTTGGTGCCAAGCAGCCAGTTAACGTCAGCCTGGAGCGAAGGCATGTATTTGGTATTGTTTGTCAGCCTCATGGCGATTATCTTGATGAGTGCCTGGTTTGCCACATCGGAGTTGCTGCCCCAGGCAAACCGGTCGAGACTGATGAGATAGGGAGAGGATGCCGACTTTTCAACCAGCTCGTTGGCGTAGTCTATGATAAGGGTTTTTGATGCCTCCCGGAGCTCAGTGAACGCAGAGCTTTCCGACAGTGCCAGGGATATGAGTCCCAGTGTTGCCGACTGGTTCCAGGAGGGATCGACAGCCTTTATGCCTTTCAAAAAACCGGCTTCGGGGATTGTTTCATGTGCCAGTGAGCGTTCAGCCCTGGCCCAGAAGAGCTCGTCATAGAGGTTGTTGTCGCCATAGGCGCCCGTGGAGATATCCGCCGGCTGCATGTATACCATGGTAGGATGGGCCTCTGCCCAGCTCATGGCTCTGTCAGATGCCCCCAGGCAGGTGGTCGCCAGGTTGCGAAGCTCTTCTGACGGATCATCAGCAAAGACGCGGTATGCCATCGCCGTCACCGCAGCGAAATCGAGTGCGGCAGCAGTGCTCTTCTGAACCACATAGCGGGTCTCTGTAGTCTCATGAGGCATGACGAAGCCGCTGAAGGCCTTTGTTGTTAGCTTGTGATAGACTCCTCCGTCATACGGGTCCTGCATGGTGAGATACCACCTGAGATTATATAGCAGTTCATCGACAAGGTCGGCTATATCATTGCCACTCTCCGGAATGTTGAGGTCGAGGGTACGGCAGTAGTCAGGGTAAAGCTGGTAGAAGAGCAAAAGGGTCCAGTTGGTGATGCTGCTGTTGACGACGTATTTGTTGTAGTCGCCGGCATCATACCATCCGCCGGGACTGGTGATGACAGTTCCGGCCGGCCTCTCCGCCGAGGCGGCTGACGGGTGAACGATAACGGCGGTGTCCGGATGGCCTGCGGGACGGGCCCATCTGGCACCATATCCTTCGGTGATCTCTTCTCCGGAACGGTTAAGGTAAAACGATTTTACCGATGCTCTGGTGATCTCCCTGTAGACGTCATCACCGATGCTGAAGGGTGCCGAACAGCGATCCGTGCCCTCCAGGCAGAGCCTGTATGTTCCGGGCCGGGTCAGCTCCGAAAAGTCGGCCGTGCGTACGGTATCGCCCGATAGCTCCCAATAGCGAGCTTCTCCGGCATTGGCTGTGAATACTTTCCTGCCACTCACCGCATCGATGATCTCAAACGCGGCAGCCTCGTCTCTTATGAGAGCCATCTTTGGTGCTTCGGGCAGGTATCCTACCTGGTTCACCAACAGTGATTCAGTGTCGGCCGGTGATGCAACCCTGGCTTTCTTCAGGGATTGGTTGCCGCAGCCTGATGCTGCAAGGAGCATAAGGAGCCCCGGGGTGAGGATGGTCAGTAATGTTCTCATTTGTATAAAGAAATTTATCTTATTAATCGAATGGAACTTGCAAGAAAGGTAGTATATAAATTCAAATGCGGACTATTCCTCCGGCAGGTTTCTTATGATTACATTGTCACTCTGACATGGTGCTCAGTACCTTCCGGGAAGAGCGGTAGCAGGGATGAGCCGTGCTTCCTGCCGTCAACGGTTATCTTCCAGGTACCCTTCATCCTGTGCTCCGGATTAAGCACCTCGATGTTGTATATGGCTCCGCGGAATTTGCGCCTGACGGTGAAGCCATCCCAGTCGGCCGGTATGCACGGTTCGATGATCAGACCGTCATACCCGGGCCGTATGCCCAGGATGTAGTTTGTGACGGCGTAGAGGCACCATGCAGCGGTGCCTGTCAGCCAGCTGTTCTTTGCCTCACCGGGAAGGAAGGCATCCTTACCTGCAATCATCTGTGAATAGACATATGGTTCCGTCCTGTGGAGGTCACTTATCTCCTCAAGGTATGAAGGTGTAATCCTGCTGTAATAGTCGAAGGCCCTGTTGCCGTTGCCCGCAAGGGTCTCCGAGATGATAATCCAGGGATTGTTGTGGCAGAAGATGCCGGCATTTTCCTTGTAACCCTCGGGATAGCTGGAGATCTCTCCAAGCTGCAGGTGGTATTTCGTGAAAGCCGGGTTATTCAGTACTATGCCGTATTCGCATGCCAGGTGGCGGTTGACGGAGGTCAGTGCCTTGAGGGCCCTGCCGTCGTTGAGTCCGATGCCGGCCATGATGCACATGCCCTGTGTCTCGATGAAGATCCTGCCCTCCTCGTTCTCTTTGCTGCCCACCTTGTTGCCGTAGAAGTCATAAGCCCGCAGGAACCATTCGCCGTCCCACCCGTGTGTGTCAATGGCTTCAGCCATGCTCCTGATATGCTGCTCTGCTTCGTCTGCCATCCGGTCTTCGCCTCTTCTCCGCGCAATGGCAACGAAGTCGTTACCGTAAAGCACAAACATGGCGGCGATGAAGAGCGACTCCGCCTTCCCTCCCTTCTGGTTTTCAGTAGTCTGGAAGCTCTCATCGGGGTTGGTGGAGAAGCAGTTCAGGTTCAGGCAGTCGTTCCAGTCGGCCCGCCCTATCAGCGGCAGGCGGTGAGGTCCCAGGTGGTTCACAACATGCCGGAACGACCGGTTCAGGTGCTCGAAGAGGCTGGCGGCATTGGCGGGGTCGTTGTTGAAGGGCACAGTCTCATCGAGTATTGCCCAGTCGCCTGTCTCCTTCAGGTATGTTGCGACTCCGAAGATAAGCCATAGAGGATCATCGTTGAAGTTGCCGCCTATTTCGGCGTTACCTCTTTTTGTCAGCGGTTGGTACTGGTGGTATGCGCTCCCGTCATCGAACTGGGTGGAGGCGATGTCAATGATCCTCTCCCTGGCCAGATGCGGTGTCATATGGACATATCCGGCGAGATCCTGGTTAGAGTCGCGGAATCCCATACCGCGGCCTATGCCCGACTCAAAATAAGAGGCACTCCGTGACATGTTGTAGGTGACCATGCACTGGTAGGGGTTCCAGATGTTGACCATGCGCGACAGGCGCGGATCGGGATGGTCAAGCGAGAACACCGAAAGCTGCTGCTCCCAGTAATCTGCCAGCTCCCTGAAGGCGGTGTCAACCTTCTCCACGGTGTCATACCTGCCGATCATAGCCTTTGCCCTGCTCTTGTTGATCACCCCCGGGGCGATATACTTTTCGCTGTCAGGATTCTCCACATAGCCGAGCACAAACACCAGTTCCTTTTTCTCTCCGGGTTCGAGGGCAATCTCAAGGCAGTGTGATGCCACCGGCGACCAGCCGTGTGCTATGCTGTTGCGGGGCTTGCCTGTAAAAACCGTATCGGGCCGGTCGAACCCGTTATAGATACCCAGGAAGGTCTCCCTGTCAGTATCGAACCCGGCAACAGGTGCATTCACAGAATAGAAGGCATAGTGGTTGCGTCGTTCGCGGTACTCGGTCTTGTGGTAGATAACGCCCTCCTCAACCTCCACCTCGCCGGTGGAGAGGTTGCGCTGGAAGTTGGTCTGGTCGTCGTGCGCATTCCAGAGGCACCACTCGAGGAATGAGAAGAGTCGTATCCGCCTGGCCCTGTCACTGTTGTTGCGGAGGGTGACGCGCTGCACCTCGCAGGTGTCATCCAGCGGCACGAAATAGAGCAGATCGGCCCGCAGGCCGTCCTTCTCCGCACCAATGGCGGTGTAACCCATACCGTGCCGGCATGAGTAGTCGTCAACATCGGCCTTCACCGGCTTCCAGCCGGGCGACCACACACTACCGTTGTCATTGATATAGAAGTATTTGCCTCCGTCATCCAGCGGCACGTTGTTGTACCTGTATCGTGTCAGCCTGCGGAGACGGGCATCGCGGTAGAAACTGTAACCGCCGGCTGTGTTTGAGATTATTGAGAAGAAATCTCTGTTGCCGAGATAATTTATCCACGGGTAGGGGGTCCTGTAGCTGGTAATTACATATTCCCTGCTGCTGTCGTCAAAATGGCCGAATCTCATGTCAGGCTTAGTCTTTAAGTTTATTCCACCAGGTGAATTTCAGTATAACGGTAGTGACTATCATGACTGCCGTTGCCACGTAGAACTGGGTCCATTCACGAAGAACCAGGAAGACGGGGAAGGCCATCAGCGATATCTGCCACACGATTCCCACGACGATGTTGAACATGTCTCTCCAGAAGTCGCGGTTTGCCTTGAAGGAAGGCTCTTCAGCCAGGACCATTCTTTCAACTGGTTTCCAGAAACCCCAGGGTCTCACCTGCCTGTAGAACTTCTTCAGTGTCTCGTCGTCTTCCTTTTTTGTCAGCAGTGATCCGAGCACGCTCCCGATGAGGGAGATCAGGAAGATGACCGGGAAGGCATTCATGCTGAAGTTCTCCGTCAGCGGCCAGTTCTGCAGTATTTCAAGGTTGAGCATCGGCAGGAAGAGTGCTGCGAGCACTCCGGAGAGCATACCCCAGAAATAGCCGTAGCCGTTAAAGCGCCACCAGTACCATTTAAGAAAGTTGGGGGCGGTATATCCTCCCCAGAGTGCTGCGGTGATCCATAGCACCACGTCATTTATTGATGTCACCAGGAAGCCGACAATGATGCCGATCACTACAATCAGCAGTGATGCGGCATAGCTCATCCTCACGTATGTCTTTTCACTGGCGTGGGAGTTGATATATTTTTTGTAGATGTCGTTGACGAGGTATGCCGGTGCCGCGTTCACCGTGGCTGCGAAGTTGCTCATGAACGCTGCAATGAGTCCTGCCAGCAGGAACCCCAGCAGCCCGACAGGCACGTAGGTGGCCAGCACCTCGGGCAGGATGCTCTCGAAGTCAGGTTCAGTGAGCGAGCCTGTATAGAGTTTGTCGAAGTTCACAAGCGCCAGTATTGTCAGGCCGGCTACCATGAAGTAGCGGGTGGGGTTGAGAACCACGCTGACAAGGGAGCTCATCTTGGATGCCTCCTTGGGGTTTTTGGTTGCAAGGATGCGCTGCATGTCGTAGTTGGGGGCAGGGCCTGCGGCCGATACTAGGATGCCCTTGAAGAGCATCATGACAAAGAAGAGGCCGAAGAGCTCATACCCGTCGGTCTTTATCCAGTCGTTGAAAGTATGAAGCTTGGGCGATGCCGCTGAGGAGATGGCATGCCAGTCGAGTCCCGTGGTCCTCCCGAACCAGAGACTCTTCCATCCTTCGGGTATAACTGCATTGAGGGCATCAGGGGCTATCTGGTTGATGGCGATGATGCCCACGGCGATGGAGGCTACGGTGAGGATACCGTACTGTATCACCTCGGTGATGACCACGCTGAACATCCCGCCCTTGACAACGTAAAAGGTGGTGATGGCCATCAGGATCAGGGCGTATAGGTTAACGTTGATCTGCGGGTGTGCCAGGACGTACTCCGGGTTGCTGACTATGGGAGGAAGGAAGGCGGCAACAAATTTACCGATGCCCTTGAAGCCGTAGGAGAGGAATCCGATGACGCTGACGATTGCAAAGATCACCACAATGATATGGGAGAGGTTTGAAGCACGGCCGTCGCCGAAACGGGTCTTTATCCATTCGGCACCCGTCATTACGTTGGAGCGTCTCAGCCAGGAGGAGAGGTAGACCATCAGGAATACCTGGTTGAAGACAGGCCAGAGCCAGGGTATCCAGAGGCTCTTGAGCCCGTATACCGAGAGCCAGTATACCAGCAGCATGGTGCCGGCTATGTCAAACATCCCGGAGGCGTTGGAGACCCCAAGGAAATACCACGGCAGGGTGTTGCCGCCGAGGAAGTATGACTGTATGTTTTTTGAAGCTCTCTTTGAGACCCAGTTGCCGATAAATATGGTAGTCACCAGGTACAGAATGACTATGCCCAGGTCAATAATGTGCAGGTTCATGGTTTTGCAGGTTGGTTATGGAGTTCAGATAATGAATGAGATACGACCCTTTCTTGTCTTTTCGTATACTTCACGGCTGAAAAGATAGTATTGTGCGGGCTTATGTGCAACACCCTGCTGTTTCTTTTTCAGCGGGATGACGTAGTGCATCTGCGCCACTTTTTTCCTGAAGTTACGCTTGTCGAACGACGTTCCCAGCAGCGCTTCATATAGCTTCTGCAGCTGTGAAAGAGTAAAATAGTCGGGCAGGAGCTCGAAGGCAATGGGTTCAACCTTCACCTTCCTCTGAAGGGCCTGCAGAGCCTCATAAAAGAGAAACTTATGGTCAAAGGCCATCTCCATCTCGCTGACCATCGTTACCGGAAACCATGATACGTTTCTGTCTTTGAGCCTGAGTGTCACCTTGGTGTTGTCTATCAGGGCCAGGTAGCCCACAGTAACAACGCGGTCGGCAAATCCCTTGTTGATATGTTCGAACCATACCTTGTCCTTGGGTGCGGAGACCCGGTCGAGCTGTCCGTAGGCGCCAAACTGTTCCAGGAAGATGTTGTCGAGACCGGTGAGCCCTTTCAGAATGCGGCTGGCCGCACTGTCCAGGTCTTCATCCTCGAAGATGTGATATCCTGCAAGAGTATGGTCGCTGATGAGTATTTCCCCGTTTTTTTCATCTTTTAGCTCTCTTTCGACCAGCAGCACATTCAGCTTTTCGAAGTCAAAACCGAACACTACACAGTCGACTGAGATGTTTGGGACAATCTTGTGGGATATCATTTTATTATACCTTGTAAGTGATAAAATGACTTAGTGTACAATGTAGGATTTCAAAGATATTGTAAATAATTGTCAGAAGCAATATGGGAAGAAAAAAAGCCTGCGGGAATTTAAGGGGAGCCCGGTAGTTAATTGATACATTATTATATATATGACTCCACCTGAACGGAGATATGCATTTGCAGCTCCCGCGCAGTGGATATGTTTGAACGGATTATTTCTTAGCATTGTGTAATAAGTACACGAACCTTATCAGATCCTACCGTAAATGACACCGGAATAATCAAATTATTATAACAAAGAGACAAAAAAGTATCAGTATTACGCTGATAAGAAGGGTTAACTTTAAAAACCTAAAACTGTACAGCTATGCAAAACAAACTCTTAAGACTAACATTTCTTGTTTGTCTGGCAGCAGTCGTTTCATCATCAGCTCTTTTCGGACAGCAGAGGACTGTCACCGGGAAGGTGCTGGATGAGACCAATGCTGCCTTGCCCGGAGCCTCGGTAGTGGTGAAGGGGACGACAATAGGAACTGCCACTGATCTCAATGGAAATTTCTCCTTTCAGGTGCCTGCGGATGCCACGACGCTGGTTGTTTCATTCATAGGGATGGACACACAGGAGGTTCCTGTTACCGGCGGTCCCATGACCATTATAATGAAGATGTCAGCCGAGGAGGTTGATGCCGTTGTGGTGGTTGGTTATGGTACAGCGCGCAAGAGTGAACTTACAGGAGCTTCGGTGTCCGTTACCGGGGAACAGCTTTCTGCAGCCATGACGGCCAATCTTGACCAGGCACTTCAGGGAAGGGCGGCTGGTGTCACGGCCGTATACACCTCCGGGCAGCCCGGCTCGGCAATGTCAATTCGGATCCGTGGTCAGGGTTCTCTCCGCGCCGATGCATCCGAGCCACTCTATGTGATTGACGGTGTGCCGGTACAGAATGTGAGTCAGAGCGGCCATGACATTGGTCTCGGTGACAGGCTGGGGAACGGCTCGGTGCAGGCATTCTCGGGACTATCGGGTATCAACCCTGCTGACATCCTCACGATGGAGATACTCAAGGATGCATCGGCAACAGCCATTTACGGCTCCCGGGGCGCCAACGGCGTTGTGCTCATAACAACCAAGAGCGGCAGGACGGGGGAGGCGAGGTTCACCTATGAAGGCTACTATGGTCTTCAGGATCAGGTAGCACGCCTCGATGTAATGAACCTGCGCGAGTTTGCCCAGTACAGTATTGACTGGGCGGCAGAGACAGCTGCACGTGACCCGAGGGTTGAGTACCAGGACCCGTCGATATTGGGCAAAGGTACTGACTGGCAGAATGAACTCTACAGGGTTGCTCCCATGATGAACCATCAGATCAGCGCCTCGGGGGGCGACCAGAAAATAAGGTACTACGTGTCAGGAGGGTACTTCACACAGGACGGAACGATGATCGGCACAGACTTTAACCGCTATTCGGGACGCGTAAATCTTGACTCTGACCTGAAGAAGTGGCTTAAGCTGGGTGCCAAGGTTATGTTCTCGAGAACAAACGAGCACCTTGCTCTCAATAACAGTACCGAAGGTATCATCAGCATCGCCATGCAGACCACCCCTGACGTGCCGGTCAAAAACCCTGACGGCAGCTGGGCCGGGCTTCTTTATGAAGGAGCCCCCAGTGTGATAAACCCCATAGCAAAGGCTCTCGATGAAACCAACATCCTCAAGAAAAACCTTCTGAACGCTAATTTCTATACTGACCTGACCTTTTTCAAGGGACTGACACTCAGGACAGAGCTGGGCGGCGAACTGGGGGCTTCGAATGCCTATCACTTCACCCCGACTTACCAGTATGGCAGTCTTATCAACAATACAAACACAGTAAGAAGGCAATACAATCAGAATTTCTTCTGGCAGTTAAAGAATTACCTGACATACTATACTGAATTGGGTAGTCATAATATAACGCTGATGACCGGTCAGGAGGTATCGGAGTGGAGATATGAGTACCTTAGCGGAACAAGCAGCGGTCTGTCAAGCAATGACATACAGTCGCCCGGCCTTGGGGACCCGACGAGCATGCAGATCGGTTCAGGCCACGGCAGTGGTGCCATGGCATCATTCTTTGCACGCGCAAACTATTCATACGCCGATCGGTACTATCTGACATATACATTCAGGTATGATGGTTCATCGAACTTTGGACCGAAGAACAGGTGGGCCCCCTTCCACGCAGTGTCCGGCTCATGGAGATTATCCCAGGAGCAGTTTATGCAAAGTCAGGATGCGGTGAGCGACTTCAAGATCCGCGCGGGATGGGGTCAGACAGGTAACCAGGATATCGGCGGATACCGTTGGGGAGCTGCCATAGGAAAAATGCCGTCAAACCTGGGTATGGGATTCAGGCAGACAAATATTGCAAACCCTTATATCACATGGGAGAAACAGGAGCAGATTAACGTGGGGCTTGACCTCGGCTTCTTACAGAACAGGATCACCCTGGTCGTTGATGCTTATCTCAAGACCTCGACAGCTATGCTGATGGATATGCAACTGCCATCCTATATGGGAACAAGCGGTAATGTATCCATACGTCTCAATCCTCCGATGGGTAACTTTGGCAAAATCGAAAACAGGGGGCTTGAATTCTCGCTCGGGACACGCCCCGTTGTTGGTAAATTCAAGTATGAGAATGACCTTCAGGTCACCTTCAACAAAAACAAACTGCTGGGCCTTACCGGAACACCTGCAGCGCACATAGAAGGATACGGGCAATGGACAGACCTCGTCAGCTTAACAGAAATAGGTCAGCCTCTCTATACCTTCTATGGTTATCAGGTGGTCGGGATATTCCAGGATAAGGATGATATACTCAACAGCCCGCATCAGAAGGCTTTTCCTGCTGATGGTAACTTTAAGCGCTCAACTGTCTGGCCAGGCGACCTGAAGTTTGCGGATCTATCGGGACCTGAGGGTACGCCTGATGGCGTGATAGATGAATTTGACAGGACCGCTATTGGTTCGCCCCTGCCAAAATTCACGTTCGGATTTAACAACATCTTTACATATCAGGGCTTTGAGCTTTCTGTTTACCTTAACGGATCATACGGAAACAAGCTGATGAATTATGTAGGCAGGACTCTGACGTCGATGACTTCCGGATGGTCAAACCAGCTATCCACAGCTGTTGACCGGGCCAAACTCGAACCTATTGATCCCAACAAGACATACCCCTTTGTCAACGCTGCAGGAACGACCGTCAACAACTGGTGGGATGACATTGACAATGTCCGCGTTTCAAATCCGGGTACTGATATCCCCCGTGCCGTTGCCGGTGATCCGAATGAGAACACACGTATATCTGACAGGTACATTGAGGATGGGTCATATCTGAGAGTTAAAAACCTCTCCCTGGCCTATAACATACCCGGAGCCGCAATAAGAAGGCTGGGTGTTAATAATATAAAGGTGTATCTGAACCTCCAGAACATGTGGACTCTAACCCGGTACACCGGTCTGGATCCGGAAGTGGGAGCCAGCCAGACCAACGATAATGTATTCGGCCTTGATAACGGTCGTTATCCGGCAGCACGTGTCTATACCTTCGGGCTGAATTTTGCATTTTAATGACAGAAAATTGATGGAGATGAAGAATATATTGAAATTCAAAAAGATAGCGGTGCTTGCAGTGATACTCTTAACTGCCGGCGCCTGTGAGGAGTTTCTAAACCGGCCGACGGAAGACACATATACTATTGACAGTTTCTACAAGACTGATGAACAGTGTTTTCAGGCGGCCAACGTGCTCTACAATGCTCCCTGGTATGATTTCCAGAGAGGCTGGGTAAAGATTGGTGACGTAATGGCCGGGAATATTTATTACGGGTCTGACGATGTATACCAGGCTTTTATCCTTACATCATCCAACAGCCAGCTGGCTGATGCCTCCAACTCTCTGTGGCTTGTCAACGGTCATTGCAATGCTGTCATCGAGAACATTGCCACCAAGGCAGGACCGGAGGTGAGTGAGGAGACGAAGAACACTGTAACGGGTGAAGCTATGGTATGGAAGGCAATGGCCTATTTCTACCTTGTACGCTGCTGGGGCGCCGTACCGATAATCCACAGCAACAGTGAGATCATCGGGGCCGGCACGGCCACCAGCCTTTACCGGAACAGGGTGGAAGATGTATATGAATATATCATCCGTACCCTTAACAAGGCCATAACCCTCCTTCCGGATCAGAGTGCCACAGGCCGGATTAATAAATACTCGGCTTATGCCCTGCTCTCGAAGGTTTATCTCACCAGGTCGGGATGGGGCCAGACAGGGACGCGCAATGAGGCTGATCTTACCATGGCAAAGGATTTTGCTGCCAAGGTAATCAGTGAGAGTGGCGCTACCCTGGAGCCGGTATTCAGTAACCTGTTCCGCATCTCAACCGGAAACCGCAATCCTGAGAACCTCCTCTCCTGGCACTGGGTGGCATCAGACCAGTGGACCTCACAGAACACTGAACAATCTGACCTGGCTCTCAACAACTTTACCGGGCTTGCAGACTCATGGGGTACCTGGGTGGGCCCGACCATTGATCTGCAGCGTCTTTACGGTGATACGGCCAGCAGCAAGGTCCGTGATAATTCTGACTCCAGGCGCAAGGCTACCATGATGATGTACGGCGACTATTATCCCTACTTCTGGAGGGACAAGGGCGGCTTTACAGCAACATGGGACGATGAAGACAACGTTGCAGGGGCTACTTTCGGATGCGGTACGGGAGCCAACTGTGTGAAGCACATTGTCGGCAACACAGAAGACCACAAAGCTGAATATGGCTCCGCTTCTCTGAGAATGGCAACAAGCCTCTCCACGCACCTCATCCGTCTGGCTGATATCTACCTTATCTATGCCGAGGCAGTTCTAGGAAACAATGAATCAACAAGCGATGCCGAAGCACTGAGGCTCTTTAATGCTGTCCGCAAGAGGGCAATACCCAATGCAACAGCCAGGACCTCCCTGACATTCATGGATATATTCAATGAACGCAGGCTTGAGCTCGCATGCGAGGGAGACAACTGGTATGACTATGTAAGGTTACATTACTACAACCCGACTCTGGCCAAACAGCTCATCAGTCAACAGGAGAGGGGTACCTACGACGCTTTGAAAGAGTATTACCGTGATGAAGTTGAACAGGAGGATGTAACACTTAATTCCTTCAAGGTGAGCCTGACCGACGATACGAAGTTCTTTCTGCCCTTTCCCGATGTTGACATCAGCATGAACAAGCATCTCCTGGAAGATCCGGTAGAGTTTGACTTCAGTACTATTGGATATTAATTCTGTCAACGAAAATGAGAGAAAAGATGAAAAATCAAAGAACAATATTATCCGGGTTGCCTGCAGCCACACTACTGCTGGCGTTCCTGTTTGCCGGCATGCTTTTCCAGGCATGTGAGGAAAAGGAAGAGTTCAGGACGCCTCAGATCAGTTATATACGGATAACAGATCCCCTGAAGTCTGATTCGCTTGTCACCCATGCTTTTATGGGGAGCACGATAGCGATAATAGGAGAGGACCTTGAAAATGTGGATGAGATATGGTTCAATGATCAGAAAGCGTTCGTGAACCTGAGTTTTGTCACCCCGACTTCAATAATCGTCACCATCCCTGATGTCATTCCTTCAACGGTGACAAATAAACTGACACTTATCAACAGTGACAAGGTCAAAAAGCTGGAGTATGACTTCGGCGTCGATGTGCCTGCACCATTTGTCAGTTCGTTTTTGTGTGAGTATGTTGGTGATGGAGAAACAGCGGTAGTGAAGGGTAATTTCTTTATTGATGACCCGAGCTCACCATTAAAGGTGATTTTCCCGGGCAACCTGGAGGGTGCTATTACCGAATTTACCATCAACGAGATACAGGTGATAGTACCTGATGGTGCCGGTGTTGGCCCTATCTCTGTGAAGTCAATCTATGGCACTACCCGGTCTGCGTTCTGGTTTCGTGACGACAGGAACATCGTCCTGAACTTTGACGACCTGACTGCTGCGGGCGGTTGGCGGTCCGGTGTGCTGGCCAGCTCGGATCCTGCCGGCGTAGACGGGAATTATGTCAGGTTCAGGGGCGATCTGACAGTAGGTGCGTGGAATGAAGATGCATTCAGCTTTAACCTGTGGCCGATTGCCAACGGCCGGCCTGACCTGCCATTCTATACAGGTGAGATCGCCGATGCAGTAATAAAGTTTGAATGCTACGTGGTTGATCCCTGGACAACAGGCGCCCTGCAGATGATCTTTACATCCTATCCAATCACCGGCACAAACAGCTACATTGGCGATGCCAATGTTCCGAGAGGGCTATGGATACCGTGGAAAGATAGCGGATCATATAAAACCGAAGGCTGGACGACAGTTACTATTCCGCTTAGTGAATTCAAATACACCAACGCCGGAGCTATATGTGGAACTGCCCTTACCAAAGAGATGCTGCGCGGCCTTACATTCTTCGTATGGAGCGGTGGCGTGGATGGCACTGATGGTGCTCCGCATATATGTATTGATAATATACGCGTAGTACCCAAATAACACTTAAGAAAAAAAACTGCGATGAATAATATAGAAATAAAATTGCGCAACCGGGCACTGCTGTTCGCAACACTGTGCGTGGTTACTGCCGGTCTCCTTCTCACCTCCTGTGAGGGGAAAGAAGAGGTGGATACCAGCGTTGCTCTCTACAGCTTCGGGCCAATGCCCATAGCCAGGGGAGCCGAACTGAAGTTCATCGGGGCGAACCTTGACAGAGTGACCTCCGTGGTGCTACCAGATAACATCACCATTACCACCTTTACACTGAAAACCCCGAAACTGCTGACTCTGACAGTACCTCAGGAAGCTATGCCCGGGTATGTGGTACTCAAGACTCCTGACGGAGATATAACAACCAAGACAGAGATAGGATTTTCAGAGCCAATCTCCATTGCCGGCTTCTCCCCTGCAACCGTTAAGGCAGGTGATGAGCTTACAATAACCGGCGACTACCTGAACCTGGTTGGAGAGGTGATACTGACCGACCGTATAGCTGTGATCGGAGATGACTTCACCAGCCAGAGCCGCACGGAAATCAAACTGGTGGTTCCTGCTCAGGCACAGACAGGTAAGATAGCAGTTTCAAATGCTGCAGAAGATCCTGTCATAGTCTATTCAGCTGCCACTCTTACTGTCAAGCTGCCAGCCTTTACATCCGTGACTCCCAATCCGGTAAAGGCCGGTACGGCGCTCACAATTACAGGCACTGACCTTGACCTGGTTGAGACAGTAACTCTGGGAGGCAATAAAGTCGTTGCCGCTGCTGACTTTGTAAGTCATTCAGCGACAGAGATAGTGATCTCTGTGCCGGATGACACGAAAGACGGAAAGGTGATCATGACTCCGGCTTCAGGTGTTGAGGTCGCAACCGCCGATGACCTGATGATGGTCATCCCCACCGTTAGCGTAACTCCGGTCACACTGAAGAACGGACAGGATATAACTGTCACCGGGACTAATCTTGACCTGATAGATCATGTGATCTTTGGCGGTGACAAACAGGGCTCCATCAAGGCCGGCGGCACTGCCACACAGATCCTTGTAACAGCCCCCGATGACGCAGTAACAGGCGTGGTGAGCTTCTATACCAAAGCTGACAAGCAGATTGACGGGCCCAACCTGACTATGATAGACCCGGCATTCACCTCCTTCGCTCCAACGACGGGGAAACCAAATACGGATATCACAATCACAGGCACTGACCTTGACCTGGTTGTTGATGTGATCTTTACAGGTGAAATTATGGGAACAATCGGAACAAGATCGGAGACACAGATGGTTGTAACAATACCGGTGGGGGCCAAAACGGGTAAGATCACCCTGGTGGCTAAAAACGGATCCACGGTACATTCTGCCATTGACATCACAGTGCTTACCAATCTTCCCGATTTTACATCGTTCTCAGAACCTAAGGCAACACCCGGACAGATACTTACCCTCAACGGCACCAACATGCTCCTGATCAAGGAGCTGGTCTTCCCGGGGCAGGTATATGCAACAGCCTATGGCGTAAAAACTGACACCAAAGTAGAGGTTTACGTGCCGACGAACGCAGCTACAGGCTTCGGACAGATCAAGATGATTACCTACGAGGGTGAAGAGGGCCTCCTGCCGGAAATATTCATTGGCGGTACTGACCCGATTACCCCCGCAACCATAATGATTACCAACTTCAACGGCGGCGGCGCAACACAGTCGACCTGGGGAGGTGTGGTAACATTCGGTACCCCATCAGTGGTCTTCGACGGTACAGCTGCCATGCTTGGATTGAACGGTTCAGGATGGGCATGGACCTGGTCACAGAACTGGGATAATAATTGCAGACCCCCGCTTGCTCATCCGGAGGATTATGTAATTAAAATGGACGTCTGTATTACAACTCCTGCTCCGGGTGTGGAAGCCGGCTTCTGTCTGAAAGGCTGGGATACGGCACCATACCTGGGTAATAATGTCTTCGGCACATCTACTAACGGAAACTGGGTTACCCTGACCTTTGATGTCCTGACAGCAGGAATGGTGATAGATGGCACAGGCGACTGGGGTATCTGGATTAACGGTGGCACTTATGACCTCACAGGTGTCATGATAGACAATTTACGTTTTGACCCTAAATAATGGTTATTAATTAGATCTTCTATTAAATCAGTAACAAAGGGTATCTCGGATTTTATCACTAAATTGAGATACCCTTTGTATTATTATTCTCTATACTACCTGTTGAAAATATGAGGATAGCACTCAGCCTGATACTTACAGCCCTTATGTCTCTTTCAGCTTCATTCAGGCTGATTGCACAGGGCACCTTATTTGAAGCCGAGAACGGTACTCTGAGCGGTACGGTGACCATTCAAAGTTCTGTCTCGGGCTATTCTGGTACCGGCTATGTCGGACGGTTTGAAAATGAGGGGGACAAGGTCACAGTAATTTTTACACTGGCACAGGCAGGCAACTATGACATATATGTAGGCTATGCCGCTCCGTACGGTGACAAGAAGAATTTCATCAGCATCAACGGTAACAGCACTGAGATGTCATTTCCTGCTTCTTCAATTTTTGCTGAGGCTGAATATGGCAGGGCACGGCTGAAGGAGGGCAGCAATTCAATTGCCATAACAAAAAGCTGGGGGTGGTTCCTGGTTGACTATATCAGGATTGAAGTCAACAGTGATCCCGAAGTTACGGTGGAGATCCCATATGAGCTTGCCACTCCTTCGCCTCTTACCGCAACACGACGGATGTGGAGCTACCTCATGGACAGTTTCACTCACAAGATACATTCAGGTGCCATGAGCCTCAATGCAAAGGAAGAGGCGGACTGGCTGCTGGCTCAGACAGGCCGGTACCCTGCACTCATAGGACTCGACTTTATGAACCACACCCGCAATTACAGCTGGTTTGACAAGTCGGTACTTATCAATGAAACGAAGAACTGGTACAATAACAACGGTTTGGTTGCCATCTGCTGGCACTGGCGCGATCCGTCACGCAATACTGACGCCTTCTATACCGCCGATACCGGTTTCGATGTCTCAAAGATTACCGCGACAACCTCTCCCGAATACCAGGCTATGGTGAGCGACATAGATATCATCGCCGGATACCTGAAGCAGCTGAACAGTGAAAATATTCCCGTCCTGTTCAGACCACTGCATGAAGCTTCCGGTGGGTGGTTCTGGTGGGGAGCAAAGGGCCCGGAACCCTGTAAAACACTCTGGAGACTGATGTTTGACCGTTTGGTTAATCATCACGGACTTAAGAATCTCATCTGGGTGTGGACCACCGACGCGGCGTCCGATAATCTTGAATGGTATCCGGGTGATGAGTACGTTGATATACTGGGGGCTGACATTTACGCTGCAGACGGCGACTTCAGCTCGCAGGTGCTGACATACAACGCCATCAGGGAGAAGTTTGGGGGCCGCAAGATGATAACCCTCAGCGAGAACGGCCCCGTGCCTGACCCGGATAACCTGTTAGCTGATGGAGCTCACTGGTCGTGGTTCATGCCCTGGTACGGATCATTTATCCGCGACGGTATAAAGAACCCGCTGTCGCACTGGCAGAAGGTGATGGCCCATGAATATGTCGTCACCCTTGATGAGATGCCGGATCTGAAGAGTTATCCACTAAGTGATGAGCCCGACTACAGTATGTATCCGCAGGGTTTCTTCATGGCCGACTGGCAGCCACGGACGGCAGTCATACCTGGGTACAGCGAAGTTCTGCCGGCAACCTACCCGGTCACTGTAGCTGTTACGGTTGATTTCAGTGACACAATTACAAAGATCCCGCAGTACCTGTTCGGTGACAATGCCAATCTCTGGACAGGAACGATGTCTGACAATGCCACCCTGATGAAGAACATGGCAAACCGTGAAATGGGAGTCCTGAGAGGCCCGGGAGGCAGCATCTCGGATATCTTCTTCTGGAACCGCAGCTCAAAACCGTCAGATGTGCCGGCGACGCTGATAACTGATCCGTCCAACTTTACCTGGCCCTGGTATGGGCTGAGGGCTGAGAGCTGGACAATGCATGTAGACTCGTTTTACAGTATCCTCAGCAAAACGGGAGCCACGGGCATGATAACCGTTAATTACGGTTATGCACGGTATGGCACCAGTGATAATCCTGTAGCTCAGGCTGCCCACATGGCCGCCGACTGGGTGCGCTATGACAACGGAAGGTCAAAATTCTGGGAGATAGGCAACGAGGTGTTCGGCAGCTGGGAGGCAGGCTACCGCATTGACAGGTCTCTCAACAGGGACGGACAGCCGGAATATATCACACCGTCACTTTACGGACAGCATTGTCGGGTATTTATCGACTCGATGAGGGCAGCTGCACTGGAGACAGGCGCCGATATAAAAATAGGGGTGGTGATGGTTGAAGCATCCGCCACCCACGCTTCATGGAACAGCGCAGTGGCTGCCGAAGTAGGTGACATGGCGGATTTCTGGTCGGTCCACAGCTATTACACCCCTTATCATGCCGATTCGGATGTGGCAACAGTGCTGGCATCTCACACAAAGACGGAGGGTTATATCAACTACGTATGGACCACGGTTGAAAGTGCGGGAAAGCCTAGGCTGCCTGTTGCACTGACAGAATACAACATCTTTGCAACAGGTTCCAACCAGGCTGTATCCCATGCCAACGGCATGCACGCCGTGCTTGTCACCGGTGAGCTGATGAGATCAGGCTTCGGAGCTGCAAACCGTTGGGATCTTGCCAACGGATGGGATGACGGTAATGACCACGGCATGTTCGCGTATAACGAACCGGACATTCCGGATTATACTCCTCATCCGGCCTTCTTCCACCTTTATTACATGCGCAGACATACCGGTGACGTGCTCCTTAACTCCTCTGTTACGGGTGCTCCCGGCGTGGTGGTCATACCTACTGCCTTCAGCTCGGGACACCTGGGTGCATCACTGGTAAACACAACAAAAATACAGAAGGTGGTGCGCCTGAACCTCAAGGATTACAAAGTAGGGGATAGATTCTATACCTATGCCCTGACGGGTACTGACGGTGAGGATTTCTCACGTAAGGTATTCATCAACGGCACCGGTGGCACCCTGGTAGCCGGAGGACCGGAAGAGTATGAGAGCATTAAGGCAAGGGCGACACTCATCGGAGATGAGATACGAATTGTAATGCCTCCTCTCTCGGCAGTATACCTGCTTGTTGAACCCGGAACAAAAACGCTGACAATAAACAATGAGGTGACTGCGGTGAAGAGTGCCAGGGCTGAAGAGAGTATTGTCGTTTACCCGAATCCGTCAACGGGATCCTTTTCTGTTGCAAACCTGACGGACAACATAGAACGGATCGAGATCACCGACAGTCGCGGCACAATGGTGTTCCGCCGTGATACAGAACCGGGTGCCGGGGAGATAATCCTCAATCCGGGATTACACAGAGGAGCCTGGCTCATCAGTTTTTATGCGGGCGATTATGTCGTCACCAGGAAATTAATCATCAAATAAGAGCATGACATGAGGAAGATAAAAATAACCGGCGCATTGACAGCTATGTTTGTCACTGCGGCACTGTTCTGCCACTCATGCACTGAAGTTCCCCATGAAAGGACAGATAAGGGCGTTGAAATCCGCCTGCCTGAAAAATCGGACTTTCCGGGACAGGCCATCCGGCTGCAGGTGATCAATGACCGTATCATAAGGGTGACCTCGGTTCCCTCCGGTGATTTCCCTGATAGTGAGAGTCTGATGGCAGTAAATCAACCGGAGCGTGAGGCCGAATTTACGCTGGAAAAGGGAGAAGGGCTTATTACCCTCGCCACATCATCAGTCAGCGCCCAGGTGTCACTTCAAACCGGTGAGATAATCTTCACTGACACCGAAGGAACGGTATTCGTTGCCGAGCAGGAGGGTGGCGGTCGCACCTTCACCCCGGCGACGGTGAAAGGGGAGAGCTGCTATGCGGTGAGACAGCAGTGGGAGTCGCCCCCCGATGAAGCACTATACGGGCTTGGAGCAAACCAGACCTCCTTCATGAACCTGAAGGGTAAGGATGCCGACCTTTTCCAGTACAATACGCTGGCCGTTGTACCTTTCCTTATTTCAAACCGCAACTATGGCATCCTGTGGGATAACAACTCAAGAACAAGATACGGCGACATCCGGAACTGGAGCGAGCTCTCCGGCATGACACTCTATGACTGTGACGGAAACGATGGCGGACTTACAGCTCTCTATGCAGACCGTCAGACGGGCACAAAGAACTTCCTGACCCGCACCGAGGATGAGATAAGTTACCTGTATATTCCTGACCTGGCTAAATTGCCGGAGGGCTTTAACCTTTCAGAAGGCAAGGTTACCTGGGAGGGGGAGTTTGAACCTGAAACCTCCGGAGTGCATAAGTTTGTCTTTACCTCTGCCGGTTATGCAAAGCTGTGGATAGACGGTAAGCTGCTGTTTGACCGCTGGCGCCAGTGCTGGAACGCCTCGGCGAACTATTTTTCAATGCGTCTTGAAGAGGGCAAACGCTATCCGCTGAGGATAGAGTGGATACCTGACGGGGGCGAGTCGTTCCTCGGTCTTCAGTATCTGCCTCCCCCGGATGAGGAGGAGCAGCAGAGGATCTCATTCTGGTCGGAGGTGGCTGACCAGGTCGATTACTATTTCATCAGTGGCGAGAGCATGGATGAGGTGATCAGCGGATACCGCACCGTGACCGGCAAGGCTCCGGTGATGCCAAAGTGGGCCATGGGCTTCTGGCAGAGCCGCCAGCGCTATACCACACAGGAGGAGCTGCTGGGGGTGGTGAAGGAGTACAGGAGGAGAGGGATACCCATTGACAATATCGTGCTCGACTGGCAGTACTGGCCCATAGAGAGATGGGGAGACCATCAGTTTGATGCCAGCCGTTTCCCCGATCCCGAAGGCATGATAAGTACTCTCCATAACGACCTCAACGCGCGTATTATGATCTCCGTATGGCCCAAGTACTATGTAGGAACCTTTAACTATGAGGCCATGAACAGCAAGGGGTGGCTCTACAGGCGCAATGTGGAGAAGGGCCAGAAAGACTGGATCGGATATATCTCCACCTTCTACGATGCTTTCAATGCCGATGCACGCAGGGCCTTCTGGGAACAGATTGACAGCTCGCTCTACAGCAAGGGCATCGATGCCTGGTGGCTTGATGCCACGGAACCTGACATATGCTCTAACCTTCCCATGGAGGAGCGCAAGGCCCTGATGGATCCTACCGCCCTCGGCCCGGCGGACAGGTACTTCAATGCCTACTCCCTGGTGCAGGCCCGGGGTGTCTTTGAAGGTCAACGCGGCAGTGACCCGGCAAACAGGGTCTTTATCCTTACCCGCTCAGCCTTTGCAGGGCTTCAGCGCTACTCCGCAGCCAACTGGAGCGGTGACATCGCGGCACGATGGCATGATATGGCAGCCCAGATACCGTGCGGACTCAACGTCTGCATGTCCGGGATACCGTGGTGGACCATGGACATAGGAGGCTTCTCCGTTGAGGGCCGCTATCACAATCCTGCCCCGGCTGACCTGGAGGAGTGGCGTGAGCTGATGACACGATGGCACCAGTACGGGGCCTTCGTGCCTCTATTCAGATCGCACGGCGAGTACCCCTACAGGGAGATATACAACACTGCTCCTGCCGGTCATCCTGCGTATAAGAGCATGGTGGAATACAATAAGCTGAGATACAGGCTTATGCCGTACATCTACTCACTTGCCGGCCATGCATGGCTGAATGACTATACAATCATGAGAGGGCTGGTGATGGACTTCAGCCTTGATGCCGGGGTGTTTGACATCACCGACCAGTATATGTTTGGTCCGGCACTGATGGTGAACCCCGTCACAGAATACAGGGCCAGGTCGCGCAAGGTTTACCTGCCAGTAGCATACGGCTGGTATGATCTGCGTACCGGAAGGCACTTCGATGGCGGGACTGTCACTGAGGCTGATGCTCCCTATGATTATATGCCGGTGTTTGTCAGGGAGGGATCCATAATACCAACAGGACCGGAGATACAACACACCTCGGAGAAGCCCGCTGACCCCATTACGCTGTGGGTCTATACGGGTGCCGACGCCAGCTTTACGCTATATGAGGATGAAGGCGATAACTATAACTATGCCGGCGGAGCATATTCATTGATACCGATGAGCTACAGCGAGGCTGACGGAACGCTGACAATAGCTGCCAGAAGCGGCGGATTTGAAGGAATGCCCGGAAACCGAACCTTCAATGTGATTGCGGTGTCAGCTAAAAAACCGGTAGGGCTTGATTTTGAAAGGGCGCCCGATATTACTGTCAACTACTCAGGCCAGAAGATAACCTTATCGCTGCAGAGATAACAGAAGCTGAGGGGCGGATAAAAAGAGATGTTAAACAAGAGTAATGACATGATTAAGAAATTATTAACGGCTTTTATCGCACTGCAGCTTATAGTAAGTGCGGTAAGCGGTCAGAGCATTGTTCCTGCCGAGTGGAAGTTCATTACGGATGACAAGCCGGAATATATCGACTCGGCAATGAACGATTACTGGTGGGAGGATATCTCCCCTCTTGAGCTGTGGGAGTCGCAGGGCTTTGCAGGCTATGACGGCTTTGCCTGGTACAGGGTGAAGGTGGTCATCCCGGCCTCGATGAAGAAGAATGCCTGCAGGTATGACGGACTGATGCTCAACCTCGGGAAGATTGACGATGCCGATGAGACTTACTTTAACGGGCATTTAATCGGGAAGACGGGAGTGATGCCTCCCGATTATTCGGGCGCCTATGATGTTCCCAGGTCATACCGTATACCTGCACAGTATGTTCAATGGGGTAAGAAGAATACCGTCGCCGTCAGAGTTTATGATGCAGGCGGTGGTGGAGGCCTCTACGGAGGCCCGGTGGAGCTGACCAACAGGGGCAATCCCGATCTTCTGACCCTGAACACGGCCTTACCGGAAGAGGATATGATCTTCCGCGGATCACCTGATGTCACCATACCGGTCACGCTCCGGAGTGAGTTCAGGAAAAAATACCGGGGGGCACTGACACTGGATGTGGTCACCGATTTTGGTGAGAAGGTTGACTCCAGGTATCAGGAAGTTGCTGTCAGGCGAAACAGTACTGCCATGTTCTCCTTCAGGGTAAGGGATCTGAAGCCGGGGTTCTACAGGGCAACCCTCTCTCTTGCCAGCAAGATGGGTAACAAGAAATATCACTTCAATTTCGGTTATGAGCCGGAGAAGGTTATCTCCCCCACAGATGCGCAACCCGATTTTGATGCATTCTGGCAAAGGACGAAGGCCGAGCTGGCAGCGGTGGATCCGCACTACAAGCTGATACGCATCGACAGCCTATGCACTGAAAAGCACAACGTTTACCTTGTTGAAATGCGCTCGCTGGGAAATGCCCTGATCAGGGGCTGGTACAGGGTCCCCAACAAACCCGGACGCTACCCTGCTATCATGCAGGTACCGGGTTACAGTTCGGTGATGGTACCGTCATACATCAACTACGGTGATGATATCATAGGATTCGGATTGAATATCAGGGGGCATGGCAACAGCACCGACGATGTGAATCCGGGATTTCCCGGGTATATCCTCACCAACCTTGATGATAAGGAGAAGTATATCTACCGGGGTGCTTACATGGACTGTGTAAGGGGGATTGACTTTCTCTGCTCGAGGCCAGAGGTTGATGTCTCCAGGATAGCCGTGGAGGGTGCAAGCCAGGGCGGGGCCCTCACTTTTGCCACCGCGGCACTGGATAATGAAAGGATAGCGGTATGTGCTCCGCAGGTGCCCTTCCTCTCTGACTTCCGCGACT
>CAZFIF010000018.1:0-24628 GCA_964519065.1 uncultured Rikenella sp. | reverse complement strand
GCGCTGCAGACAAGATTTGAGCCCATGAATGATGGCCCGATCATTCAGAAAGGCACCATCACCTACAATTTCAAGCTTAACTGACGAATGTTGTCTGCGACGGCGATGACTGCCGTATCGATGCAGCAGAATTTTCTGACCGGGGTCACTTCATAAGAGACCCACCCCCAGGTCCGGCACGCCAGTCAGAAGAGTCCCACAACCAGGTCCAGCACGCCTGTCAGCTTGAGGGCTGAGGCCATTACGGCAACCAGCAGAACTATGCGTACCACCCGGGGGCCCCAGCTCACGGCCACCTTTGAGGCTAGCCATCCGCCCGTACCCTGTCCCACGGCAAGTATTATTCCGTACATATATTTCACCTGTCCGCTGATGATAAAGACAAAGAGGGCGATTCCTGTAAGAAGAGTGACTATCAGCACCTTGTGGGCATTAGCCTTTGTCAGCCCCTCTCCTGCCCCAAGCACCAGTGCCGCCAGCAGGAAGATCCCTACCCCGGCCTGTATGAACCCGCCGTAGACCCCGATGAAGAAGAGCAGCACGATGACCCACCAGCGTCTCCGGGTGCTGATCGCCACGGCATGTTCCCTGAGCCACTTCTCAGGCTTGTACAGGATCACAAAAAACATGAATATCAGTAATCCAGCTATCAGCAGCTCCATGATCCTCTCGTTGATCCGTACTGCCAGCAGTGATCCGGCCAGTGATCCGGCCACAGCCGGGGCAGCCATCCAGACCGTATCACGAAAGCTGAATATCTTCTGCTGCCTGAAGCTCAAGCTGCTCACCGCACTCTGCACGAGCACACCTATACGGTTAGTGCCGTTTGCAATATTGGCCGGAAGGCCAAGGAACATCAGCAGGGGCAATGTTATCAGTGATCCGCTGCCGGCAAGAGTATTGACAAAACCTGCAAAGAGGCCGGCAACAATGACAGCCAGATACATATACCATTCCATGAAACAGGGATGTTTATCGCTCGAGGATATCCCTGACAGCGGCCTGAAGGTTATCTATCAGATCAGTATCCTTTATTACGTAGTCGGCTATTCCCCTGCGGGCAAACTCCAGGACCACCGCTCCCTTCTCCTGGGCGGAGAGCATTATCACAGGCACCTCGGGTGCCAGCCTTGTGATCTCTTCATAGACGGCCATACCATCCATGGGCTTATCACCCTCTTTCAGGAAGTAGTAATCAAGAATTATGAGATCAGGGTTTTCACCAAGGGCCGGGATACACTCTTCACCATAGGCAAAGGCTTTGACCCTGTAACCGGCACTTTCGAAGCGCGTTGCAACAAGAGTGGTGATCAGAGGATCATCATCGACCACAAATATTAACTTTTCTTCCACGACGACTACCTTTTATGAAGGTAAAAATACAAAAGGAATTTCTAATTTCCTACATGGAAAAAAGAGGGTAGTCTTTCATCATCTTCACCACCTTCTCACCTACAGAGGCAATGACTGATTCATTCTCAATGCCGGTAATAACCTCGTCTATCAGAGACACAACCGTGGCCATATCGCTTTCTTTCAGTCCGCGCGTTGTTACTGCAGGTGTACCAACCCTGATACCCGATGTCAGGAAGGGAGAACGGGAGTCAAAGGGTACCATGTTCTTGTTAACGGTTATGTGAGCCTTCACCAGTGTATTTTCAACCTTCTTTCCGGATATCTCCGGGAAACGCGTTCTCAGATCTATAAGCATGGAGTGGTTGTCGGTGCCGTCTGAGATAACCTTATAGCCCAGTGCCATGAATGCCTCAGCCATCACTGACGCGTTCTTCTTCACCTGCTGCTGATAGAGGCGGAACTCGGGTGTCAGTGCCTCACCGAATGAGACTGCCTTGGAGGCGATAACATGTTCCAGTGGGCCTCCCTGTATGCCCGGGAAGACTGCCGAGTTGAGCATTGCCGACATCATTTTCACCTCACCCTTCGGGGTGGTCACGCCCCACGGGTTAGGGAAGTCCTCACCCATCAGGATTATACCGCCGCGCGGGCCCCTGAGAGTCTTGTGGGTTGTGGAGGTAACTATATGAGCGTATTTAAGCGGGTTGTCAAGCAGGCCGGCAGCTATCAGGCCTGCGGGGTGAGCCATATCTATCATCAGCATGGAGCCGGTCTTGTCTGCTATCTCACGCATCCTGGCATAATCCCATTCGCGGGAATAGGCTGAGGCACCGCCTACTATCAGTTTCGGTTTCTCCCTGAGGGCGACCTCCTCCATCATGTCATAGTCAACCCTGCCTGTCTCCTCCCTTACGCCATAAGCCACCGGGCGGTAGAGAATGCCCGATGAGTTAACGGGTGATCCGTGTGACAGGTGACCGCCGTGCGAGAGGTCAAGCCCCAGAAAAGTATCGCCCGGCTTCAGCACCGTGAGGAATACAGCCATGTTGGCCTGTGCCCCGGAGTGCGGCTGGACGTTGGCATACACGGCATTGAACAGCTGTTTTAGCCGGTCAATGGCTAACTGCTCTGTCTGGTCAACAACTTCACATCCGCCGTAATACCTTGCACCCGGGTACCCCTCAGCATACTTGTTCGTAAGTACGGAGCCCATGGCCTCAAGCACCTGCGGACTGACAAAGTTTTCGGATGCAATCAGTTCAAGTCCGTCAGTCTGACGTTTGCGTTCACGATCTATCAGATCGAATATGACAGTGTCTCTTTCCATAAATATCTGTTCTGTTGTTATTCCGTTTATCAGGTCCGTGAATCAATGCTCACGGAGAGGTAAGAGACAAATATACATTTAAATATTAATTTTTCTGATGAGGCTGTTTTTACTATTTTAGCTTCATGAGAACAAGCCTGATTATCGTCCTTGTCTCCCTGATGTCTGTCTCGTGCATCACCAGGGAGACCCCGGCAGTAGTGAGCAGCACCGCTGTTGCCGTGAAGATACCAGTACCTGCCATTGAGTTTGCCCCGGAGCATTATATCTGTCACAGGGCGGGATCATTGACGATTGACGGAGAGATCACCGACGAGGAGTGGTCTTCAGCTCCCTGGAGCAATCTCTTCACGGATATTGAGGGCGATCTCAAACCTGCGCCACTGTTTGACACCCGCCTGAAAATGCTGTGGGATGACAGTTACCTCTATATCGCAGCTGAGCTCAAGGAACCGCACATATGGGCGACGCTGAGACAGCGCGACACGATTATCTTTCATGACAACGACTTCGAGGTGTTTATTGATCCGGACGGCGATACTCACGGTTATTATGAATTCGAGATGAACGCCTATAACACTGTATGGGACCTACTCCTTACCATGCCCTACCGTGACGACGGGCGGGCGATAGATGCGTGGGACATCGCGGGGCTGAAGTCTGCCGTCAGGATATATGGCACCCTCAATGACCCTTCAGACATTGATGACAGATGGACACTGGAGATAGCATTACCCTTTGAGGTGCTGGAGGAGTGGGGTAACATACCCGCTGACGGCACGGTCTGGAGGATGAACTTCTCAAGGGTGAACTGGAAGACAAAAACAGAAAAAGGGAGGTATGTTAAGGAGAGAGACCCTGAGACTGGCAGGCCACTGCCGGAATTCAACTGGCTATGGTCGCCCCAGGGCCTTGTCAACGTTCATTACCCTGAGATGTGGGGTTTCGTTCAGTTCAGCTCCGGCTACGGTACAGGCGAGCAGGAGCCGTTTGCCATGGATCCCGACGAGACTATCAGGTGGGAGCTCAGAAAACTCTATTACGCCCAGCGCGCCTACGCCGAAGAGAAGGGAGTTTATGCCGCCGATGCCGGCTTGCTGGAGGAATACGGGTACATTTCATCCTCTTCGAAACCGATCATTGTTGTCACACTTTCGGGGTACGAGGCAGCTCTGCCTGCTTCGCGGGGTGAGAGTATCATCTGCATTGATCATCGGGGGATGACATGGGAAAAGGCTGTCAGGTAACGATCTGTCACTCTTCCGAGAACTGTCTGAGCAGTTCGCGGTATGCGGAGAAAATTCTCGATTTTGAAATAAACCCAACGTAGCGACCCTGGTCGAGGACAGGAAGGTTCCAGGCACCAGTACGCTCAAAAGCCTGCAGGACAGCATCGCCCCTCTCCCGAAGGTCAATATAGGAAGGTGGTATGGTCATGAGATCCCTGACGGTGACCTTATCGTACAGTTCAGGCTTGAACATCTTGCCGCGGACGTCATCAAGCAGTACCACTCCTTCGAGTATACCGTATTCATCAACCACGGGAAATATGTTGCGTTTCGACCTTGATATCTGTTTCACCAGGTCGCCAAGGTTATCCTCGGGGTTGACCGTCAGCAGGTCTTTTTCCACCTCCCTGGTCCAGTCGAGCAGTACCATCACCGCCTTGTCCTTGTCATGGGTTATCAGTTCCCCGCTGGCAGCAAGCTGTTCGTTGTATATGGAGTGTCTCTGGAAGCTCCTTGCTGTGACGAAGGCGATGGTTGATGTAATGATCAGTGGTATCAGCAACCCGTACCCTTCGGTTATCTCCGCAATAAGAAATATAGCTGTCAGCGGTGCGTGCAGCACGGCGGCGAAGACCCCGGCCATCGCTGTAAGGGTGAAGCTGCTTTCAACCAGTGAGAGTCCGAACAGGTGGTTTGTCACGCTACTGAAGAAATAACCCGCCACGGCCCCGGTGAAGAGTACCGGGGCAACCACGCCTCCCACGCCTCCGGCGCCGTTGGTTGACGCTGTGGCCACCACCTTCAGCAGCAGCAGCAGCGCCATCAGCACAGCGAGAACCCAGAATTTTGAAGCCTCAATACCGAACAGGCCGTGTCCCGGCAGAGTGCCTCCGTCAGCCTCGAGAAGCTGCATAACCGCATCATACCCTTCTCCGTATAGTGCCGGCATGAAGAAGATCAGGGCGCCGAGGATAACGCCACCTGTCACCATACGTACCCAGCTATTTTTAATCTTCTTGTAGAGCTTCTCAATGGCTATGGTAACTCTGGTGAAATAGAGTCCCGCAAATCCGCAGAAGAGACCCAGGATAAGATACCAGGGCAGTTCGCTGAGCAGGAAGCTCTCATTAACCTGGAATGAGAAGAGCACGTTGTCACCCATAAAGAAGTAGGCGACGGTTGCGGCGGTGACCGATGAGATCAGCAGGGGTACTATTGAAGACATTGTCAGGTCAAGCATCAGCACCTCAAGGGTGAAAAGAATTCCCCCGATGGGAGCCTTAAAGATACCTGAGATGGCTCCGGCGGCGCCGCATCCCAGCAGCAGTGTCACATACTTGTAGTTGAGGTTGAAGTATCGACCTATATTTGAGCCTATGGAAGCACCGGTGAGAACAATGGGGGCCTCTGCTCCCACTGACCCCCCGAAACCGATGGTCAGTGAGCTGGCAAGGATAGAAGACCAGCTGTTGTGATTCCGTATATAGCTCTTACGCCTTGAGATGGCGTAGAGGACCCTGCTGACACCATGAGAGATGCTGTCATGTACCAGGTACCTGACTGTGAGAACGGCAAGAAATATTCCGAAGAGCGGATAGACTATCGAAAGCACCCCACCTGCACCTCTCATGACCCCCTGGGTAAAAAGCAGATGGGTATAATGAATTGCATTCTTCATTGCCACCGCGGCAATAGCACTGACGAGCCCGACAACAAAGCTGAGCAGGTAGATCAGTGTCTGCTGATCGGCAAAGAGTGTTTTTATGTGCCGTATTTGCTTGGCAAACAGAGCGTTCAAGGCCGGTAAGCTAAATGAAAATGAATAATGATCACAAATATAAAATAATTTGGGGAGCGGAGGTTTATTTTGGTAAGTTTGGGATATTTTGCCAGTATGATCAGATTTGAGCGGCATACACTTGACAATGGACTGAGAGTTATTGCACACCGTGATGAGGGTACCCCGATGGTGACCACCAACATGTTGTATGATGTTGGTGCCAGGGACGAGGATCCGGAGGCGACGGGGCTGGCCCATCTCTTTGAGCACCTGATGTTTGAAGGCACCAGGGAGGTGCCCCTCTTTGACGTGCCGGTGATGATGGCCGGAGGAGAGAACAATGCATTCACCAACAATGACTTAACCAACTATTATATAACCCTGCCTGTCAATAATATCGAAACGGCGATGTGGCTGGAGGCGGACAGGATGACGGGCCTCGATCTCTCCGCGGAGAGGATCATGACGCAGAAGAGCGTGGTAATAGAGGAGTACCGTCAGCGATACCTCAACCAGCCCTACGGTGACCTGCTGCTGTTGCTCAGGCCGCTGGCATACAAGGTACATCCTTACCGGTGGCCTGCCATAGGCATGGATATAAGTCATATAGAGAAGGCTGACACCATTTCTGCCAGGAAGTTTTACCGGAAATATTACAACCCCACAAATGCGGTTCTTACCGTTGCCGGCAACATCACCCCCGAAGAGGTATTCCGTCTGGCCGAAAAATGGTTTGGAGACAAACCCCGGGCACCGCGACGACGGAGACGACTCCCTGTCGAACCTGTCCAGAGTGAGCGCAGGGAGATAACCGTAAGAAGAAGGGTACCATCTGCCCAGCTTATCATGGCCTGGCATACTGGAGGAAGAAACAGCCGGGACTTCATCGTGCTGGACATGCTCACCGACATCCTGGCAGGGTGTGAGTCGGCCCGTTTCCCGGCTCTGCTGGTGCGGGAGAGAGAGATTTTCAGCGAGGCTGACATATATCTGTCGGGTGAGAGTGACCCCGGACTGGTCATATTCAGCGGCAAGCTCAGGAACGGAACTGATATCCACAAGGCCGAAAAGGCAGTGGAGGAAGAGCTCTGCCGGCTTTCTGGAGGCTCTGTGACTGACGCAGAGCTTGAGAAGGCACGCAACCGGTATGAGTCGCTAAGGCTGATCTCCCATCTCAGTGCATCGAACAAAGCCTTCAACCTTGCGTTCCACGAACTGCTTGGTGATGCGGAAGGTATCAACAGAGAGAAGGAGAGATATTTAAGTGTTACGGCAGGAGAGATGGCGGAGACAGCAGCCCGCATCTTTCTTCCCGTCAACTGCAGTGTAATCCATTATATTCCGGAAGCGCAATGAAACCTGCATCAGCAGCAACTCAAAAAAGGATATGATTGTTTTTTCTCATACAAGTTACATTCGATCAATGAAATAATATCAAAATAATCGAATGAAAGAGACAAATACAGGGCGGGCTCCCGGCATAAACATCCCTTCGGCAGGTGACACTTCGTTTCCTCCATGCGCCAGGCTGAGCAACGGCGTGCCTCTCTACCTGATCGGCAACGGTCCTGAAGGTCTTTTAAGGATTGAGTTTGTCTTTAATGCCGGGCAACGCAGGGAGAGGGTTCACCTTGCCTCGGCAGCGACCAACGCCATGCTTACCGAGGGAACTGAATTGCGTGACGCCGCTTCGATAAATAATCTTATTGATTCCACCGGAGCATTGTTCAGTCATACTGCCGACAAGGACTCTGCCGGGCTGGTAACCGTCACGCTGACAAGAAAGCTTGACGAGGTGATGTCGCTGGCGGAGGAGGTTTTGTTCCATCCCACTTTCCCCGAAAGGGAGTTCCGCATGATGAAGGAGAAGAGGATGCAGGCTTTTCTTACCGGCAGGCAGAGAACCGCGGTCAGGGCCAGGGAGGAGTTTTACCGGGCGCTGTGCGGTGATACCAATCCTTACGGGAGGGTAACACGTGCAGAAGATTACGATTCTCTGAATGCTCACCACCTCCGTGATTTCCATACAGCCTGTTATATACCCGAAAACATGTACATTACCGTTGCCGGCAGAAACCCGCAGCAGGTACTCCCTCTTCTTGAGAACTATTTTTCCGGAGAGGGAGCAGCTCAATGGACCAGGCCTGTGATCTCTCCCATGGAATTCGGACCGGCCATGCCGGGTTTCATCTTCTGCGAGGTGAAAGACTCCGTTCAGAGCACGGTGAGAATGGGGTGGAAAGGCATAACCAGGGATCATCCTGATTACCTGGGACTTCAGGTTGCCACCATGCTTCTCGGGGGATATTTCGGTTCAAGGCTGATGCGGAAGATAAGGGAGGAAAAGGGCTACACCTACGGGATACATGCCGTTGCAGGTGCTTTCCATGGCATCGGCTACATTGCCATTATGACCGATGTTGCCACCGGGTGGCGCGAGGAGACACTCACGGAGATAAAAAAGGAGATCAGCAGGCTGCAGGAGGAAGAGGTTAGCAGCGAGGAGCTTCTGGTGGTCAGAAACCATACCATGGGTGAGATAGCCAGGATGTTTGACGGTCCGTTCCAGGTGGCTGAAGCAATAAAGGGCATCGTGGACTACGATGCCGGGCATGACTATTACACGAGGTTTGTTGAAACTGTCAACAACATAACTCCCGGTAAAATAAAGGAGCTGTTCAACACCTATTTCAGAAGTGACGAAGCATACGAAATAATTGCCGGAGTAGCATGAAACCGATCACGAGACTGACACTGTTGTTATTCCTGCTTACTGCAACGCCGGTGCTTCACGGGCAGCAGGACAGCATACTGCCTGCGGTGCCGGTGCCGGAGAGTGTCACTGTTGACCCGTATACCGGAAGCAGCACCATCAGATGGATCCCCTCAGTGTCAACCGATGTGGAGAGATACATCATATATGCTTCAGACATACTTTACGGGTTTCTTGCCATTGATAGTGTCGAGGCGTCACATATCCCGGAGTACGTGCATGTAAACTCCTTCGCGCGTTACAGAAGCACAGGATACACTATCGCTGCCAGGGACTCCTCGGGAAACCGTAGTCCGATGAGTGAGCCTCTGTGGACTGTTTACCTGGCAGCAGGGAATGACAGCTGCAACAGCCGCATCAATCTTTCATGGACGCACCACGTGAATGTCAATCATCCCTCAGACCGCTATGAACTGTGGGTCTCGGTAGCAGAAGAGCCTGTTTCGACCTATCTTACACTTCCGAAAACGGACACTTCATATATTTTCCGGGATTATCTTCCCGGCACCCGCTATTGTTTTTTCATCAATGCCACTGATGAAGAGGGCGCTTTTCCCTCCTCATCCAACAGGCAGTGCATTACCACAGGCATTGAGACGGCACCCGGATGGCTGCGTCTTGTTGCCCTCTCTGTTGAGGGCGGCGGACTGGCCGTCACCGGAAGCTATGACCGGGAGGGCACGATGGATGACTTTATCGTGCTGCGTTATGATGCAGGGACATCAGGATGGTCTCAGTGCGGGGCGGCTACCGGTTTTGACGGCAGTGTCTCCTTCGTCATCTCTGATGCTGACACCAGCAGGGTCACTCCTTACGCCATGGCAGTGCTGAATAGCTGCGGTATTCCGGCAGACAGTTCGCTGCCGGGCAGGAACATCGTTCTGACCTCAATAAAGAGAGGTACCCTGGCCAACCTGCAATGGAACCGGCCCGGCATCTACCCTGCTCCGTTGTTTTCTGTCTGGCGCGACAGGGGATATGGTTGGGAGGAGAGAGCCAGCGGACTGTCAGACACCTTATGGTCAGAAGATCTCTCCCTCTTTGCGGGGAGTGTCACCTCGGCCTCCGTCGCATATTATGTAACCGCTTCTCATGCAGAGTCTTCGCCAGGCACCCCCCCTTCAAGGTCAAATGTAACCCTTGTACCGCTGAGCTGGGAAACTTACATGCCCAATGCCTTCACTCCTGACGGTGACGGGCTCAATGACCTCTTCATGCCGGCTCTCTCCTTCCTGCCTGTCGGGTACGAGTTCAGTATCTATACCCGCAGCGGGGTGCTCTTATTCCGTACTGATGATTTCAGTGAGGGATGGAACGGGCGTCACAACGGCAGGCTGATGCCGTCAGGCGTGTACCTCTGGAGCCTCAGGCTTACGACACCTGCAGGGCAGACTGAGGTACGGAGAGGTACGGTAACTATACTGCCCTGATCAATAAAGGATAAATGACCCGATTTTCATATCTTTGTTTTTCCTTTGGGGCAGGTTAATGATGGGTAAGACAAAATCAGATATATTTTCTGCAGAAGAGCTAAGCCAGATTGAGGGAGAGTACAAACTCCTCCGTGACAATCTCTACAGGTGTGACAATCCAGGAGACAGGGAGTTGATAGAAAAGGCCTTCAATTTTGCCAATGAGGCACACCGTGATATGTACCGCAACTCGGGGGAGCCTTATATAATACATCCAATTCACGTTGCGCGCATTGTAAATCAGGAGATAGGGCTTGGAGCGAGATCGGTGGCGGCAGCTCTGCTGCATGATGTGGTTGAGGATACCGACGTCCCTTTGGACGAGATACAAAGCGAGTTCGGTTCCAAGATAGCTTCCCTGATTGACGGTCTGACGAAGATCTCGGGCACATACAACAAGGAGACCAACTCACTTCAGGCTGAGAACTTCAAGAAGATGCTGATGACGCTCTCAGACGATATCAGGGTCATTCTCATAAAGATAGCTGACAGGCTGCATAATATGCGCACCCTGGACTCGATGCCGGAATACAAGAAGATGAAAGTCGCCGGTGAGACTGTCTACCTCTATGCTCCACTTGCACACCGTCTGGGCCTCTTTGCCATCAAGACCGAGCTTGAGGATTTAAGCTTCAAGTTCAGGCATCCGCGTATTTATGATGAGATAGCGCGCAAGGTAAAGATGGATGAAAAGAAGAACCTGGCACTCATCAACAGGTTCAGTCTGCCCATCATTGAGGAGCTCAACAACAATGACATCATTTTTGATATCTCCGGCAGGTTCAAGTCAATATACTCTATCTGGAAGAAGATGCAGTCAAAAAACATCCCTTTTGAGGAGGTTTATGATCTGCTGGCTGTCAGGATTGTCTTTGAGCCCGGGCCCGAGATGAGCGAAAGGGCGCAATGCTGGCAGATCTATTCTCTGATAACAGATATCTACACTCCGAAGCCTGACAGGCTCCGTGACTGGATTAGCAGGCCTAAGTCGAACGGCTATGAAGCCCTGCACCTGACGGTGATGGGGCCGGAAGGACGGTGGGTGGAGGTACAGATACGCAGTCAGCGTATGGATGACGTCGCCGAGCGCGGGTTTGCCGCCCACTGGAAGTACAAGGGTGACATGCTTCAGACGGATAACGAGCTCGATAAATGGCTCAAGCACATACGTGAGATGCTGTCAAACCCCATGTCTGACCCGTTGACTTTCCTGGATGAGTTCAAGATGAGTCTCTTTTCGTCGGAGATAATGGTCTTCACTCCCAAGGGGTTGCTGGTCAATCTTCCCAAAGGGGCTTCGGCGCTCGATTTTGCATATGAGATTCATACTGACATAGGCAACAAGGCCATCGGGGCCAAGGTCAACTACAAGCTATCACCACTCTCCTCCACGCTGCAGAGTGGAGACCAGGTGGAGATCATCACCTCCAACATAGCCAAGCCCGAAAAGGAGTGGCTGGAGCACGCCCATACCGCAAAAGCCAAAAACGCCATCAAGGATGCCCTCAGGGATGAGTCGACAGACCGTATTCAGAAGGGGCGTGAGCTTCTTGAGGCCAAACTTGGTGAACTTGGCATCATACCCAACTCAGAAATCATCAAGAAGCTTCTTGACTACTATGAGCTGCTCAATAAGGATGAGCTTTACTCACGCATAGGATTGGGTCTGATAAATCTCGACGAGTTGCGCAAGGTGCTCAGGAAGGCACCTGAGAGCAGTCTTAAAAAATACTGGAAGCTGGCCATCGGGGGAGTGACACGAAAGAGTCCCGGAGAGAAAGAGAGTCTCGCACCAGGGGGCACCATCGACAAGAGCCTTCCCTACCTGCTTCGTGAAGACGTTGACAACACAGGAGACTCCTACCGCATTGCCGAATGCTGCAATCCCATACCCGGCGATGAGGTTGTCGGGTATATTGACAGATCCAATGCCATCATTGTTCACAAACCCAAATGCCCGACAGCGGTAAAGCTAATGTCAAGCGAGGGCAACAGGATCATCCAGGTGCGGTGGACCATACACAAGATAGCATCATTTCTTGCTCGGGTGAGCATCAACGGCATTGACCGGATCGGGCTCATCAATGAAGTTACCAACATTATCTCCACGGAGCTCAATGTCAACATACGTAACATCAATGTATCGGTGTACGATGGTATATTCGAAGGCACCCTTGACCTTTACGTGCATCATACACGAGACCTCAACAATCTCATAATGCAGCTGTCAAATGTCAAGGGCATCGCCAGTGTTAAGAGGATTGAAGAATTCATTGAATAAGAGTGTCAGACACAAAAAAGCATCAGGCAATGTCGAATGAAGATGCCAGGGTGATAGTTAAGCAGGTTTTTACGGAGTATCTAGGCAGCCACTCACTGAGAAAGACCCCGGAGCGTTTTGCCATTCTGGACGAGATATATTCACGCGAAGGTCATTTTGATATCGAGTCGCTCTTCAACTTCATGAAAAACAAAAACTACCGCGTGTCGAGGGCTACACTCTACAATACCATTGACCTGCTCATAGACTGCAAGCTGGTAACGAAACACAAGTTTGGGCACAGCCAGTCACAGTATGAGAAGACCTTTCGCACGGGGCAGCATGATCATATCATTGATACCGAGACGGGAAAGGTGATTGAATTCAGTGATCCAAGGATAAACGATATAATAAGAAATGCATGTGAGGAGAACTCTTTCATTCTCCATCACTATGCACTCTATGTATTCGGGATTCCCGACAAATCCGGAAGGCAGAAGGGCACGGCAAGTGACACCGGCTGAACCTCCTCAGATCCCGGAACATCAGTCTGGCACTCTGTCAGAAGGCGTATCCGAATGTAAAGCCGAAGGGTACGCTTACTGTAAACCTGTTGGTAAGATTGAGGTCATCAAGCCAATCCTCCATATCTCCTTCGGGTGTCTCGTAGCTCTTATTCTTGACTCCCAGGCCGGTGTAAATATCCAGGGCAAATCCGCCCTTTGTAATGACCTGGTATCCAAGTACCCCGTGGATGTTGAGTTTGCTTGCTGACACGTATTGTGATTCATCTGCGCTGTTTTTCATCTTTACCCAGGCATAGGAAAAATGAGGGGCAAGATAAAAACCGGCAGGAGCGTCATCTCCGGTAAGGAAGAACTTGTACCACAGCTGACCGTGAAATCCTCCTGAATTTACGGTAGTGTCATTGTCAGTCTCGGCCATATCCAGGAATGTCCGAATCAGCGGACTCGTTCCCAGGTAGCCCAGGCCTATCTGAATTGACTGTTTTGACATGGTCTGAGCTTCAAACGACACCTTGTACTCATTGGTAAGTGGCACTATCCACATTGCATAGAAGGGGCCTCCGAGGACCGTAAGGGGATTTGTCTTTACAGTAAACCTGTAATCCTTCCCTGAGGTGGCATCCTGGGCATAAGTCCGGCCTCCGGACAGCAGGATCAGCACACTGATTACAAGCAGAATTGTTAATTTCTTCATGGCAGTTCTTTAGTTAATACTGTTATCAACACATAAATGTAACTCAAATAGAGACAAAATATTATAGCGAGTGGCTCATTTAATGAACAGTGCAATTAGTTTTTCAACCACCGCCGGCCGTGCCCCCGGAGTTGTAAACAATCGTCCCGGAAGAGCCCGCAGCGATGATTTATTTTGTAAATTGGAGCCAGTTCTCAAAACAGGATTACAGAGAGAGATGAAGATAGACATATTGCTCGGGCTCCAGTGGGGAGATGAGGGTAAGGGAAAGATTGTAGATGCGCTGACACCTGATTATGATATCGTTGCACGGTTCCAGGGCGGACCTAATGCCGGTCACACCATTGAATTCAATAATACAAAACATGTTTTGCACCTTATACCGTCAGGTATCTTTCACGAGGGCAAGACCAATGTCATTGGCAACGGACTGGTCATTGACCCTGTAGTCTTCAGGCATGAGGTAGAGAGCCTGGGTATAGCCGTTGACCAGGTGCGTGAGCGACTTCTGATCTCGTCCAAAGCCCATATGATCCTTCCCACGCACAAGCTGCTTGATGCTGCCCATGAAGCTTCCCTTGGGGAGTTGAAGATTGGCTCCACTCTCAGGGGCATAGGGCCAGCCTATACTGACAAGGCTTCCCGCAACGGGTTGAGGGTTGGCGATCTCTTCAGGAGAGAGTTCAGGGATATCTACAGCTCCCGGGTTAAGGAGCATACAAGGACCCTCAAAGGGTACGGTTACAGCAATGATCTGCATACCCTGGAAGAGGAGTGGTTTGAGTCAGTTGAATATCTTAAGCAGTTCAGCACGGTAAATGCCGACTACTATCTATACGACAGTCTTTTAAAAGGCAAGCGCATACTTGCTGAGGGGGCTCAGGGAACGATGCTCGACATTGATTTCGGCACCTACCCCTTTGTCACATCGTCCAATACCGTTGCTGCCGGAGCATGTACCGGGCTGGGCATGGCTCCCTCCCGCACCGGTGAGGTGTTCGGTATCTTCAAGGCTTACTGCACCAGGGTAGGAAGCGGACCCTTCCCTACAGAGCTGGATGATGAATACGGTCAGATGATGCGCGACCGCGGCAACGAGTACGGTTCCACTACAGGAAGACCGCGGCGATGTGGCTGGCTTGACCTGCCAGCACTGAAGTATGCTATCATGGTCAACGGCGTGACACGGCTCTTCATGATGAAGGCTGATGTTCTCTCCGGCTTTGATGAGATCAGGGTGTGCAGATCCTACAACGTCAACGGCGCTGAGGTCACTGAATTACCATACTGTCTTGGAGATATTTCCGGACTAAACTACCGGTCATTCCCCGGATGGGAGAACGATATCACCGGCTGCCTGGGCTGGCAGGAGGTTCCGGCTGCACTGAAGAACTATGTGGAATACATTGAGATGGAGACCGGGGTGCCGGTGACAATCGTCTCCGTCGGACCCGACAGGTCAGCTACCATTTACAGGTAGCCCTTATTCCCTGCGGTATACCCAGGCTTCGCCGTTTATGTTATCCTGTATGCCGGCCAGGGCGTTCCGGGCTTCCCGCCAGGTTCCGAATGACTTTGCTGATACCAGGCTCCATCTGCCGCCATTCATGGGAACAATTATGGGATCATAGCCAAGGCCCCGGATCTGTTCCTTCCATGCATCGGCATATGAAGGTGTCAGAAAGCTGCCAACGATGACATGAAACCGCGAATATTCCAGCTCCTGCTGTTGTGCTGCCAGAGCAAGCTCAGCCTGACGCTGACGTTCTGCCTCAGCCTGCTTTTCATTGGCAACCCGGATGGAATCAGCAACACGAAAAGCCTCCTGCTGCTGCCTCAGAGCCTCTGCCTCCCTGGCCTTTTTCTTCCCGAACGGATTTATGCTCTTCATGAAATCACATGACGGGGTGAGAAGCAGGATTCCTGCAAGTATCACCATGGGTATTCTCTTCATAAACGGCAGTTTTTCATTATCATAGGTTGTAAAGGTATGGATTTGACCTCAAATATGCAATGAAATTGAACTAAAGGTATCTCCGGACGACAATTCTTTTCTATATTAGATCGCGATTTTAAGTTCCATCAAAAGCACAAAGCAGATGAAATCACTTATCCGGTTTTTTGAAGAGAATGTTGAGAAGTACGCCTCCAACGTATACCTGTGGGAGAAGCTTCAGGACAAATATGAAGGCACCACGTATCAGGAGACAAGGAGACAGGTACAGGAGTTCGGTGCCGGTCTCATGCAACTGGGAATCAGCAAGGGCGACCGGATAAGTCTGCTCTCCGACGGCAGGAACAGCTGGGTGATAGGTGAGATGGGGATTCTGCATGCCGGGGGAGTGAACGTGCCTCTCTCGATAAAGCTAAATCCGGAGGAGATCAAATTCAGGCTCATACATTCAGGTTCCAGGATTGTCATAACCTCCAGCACTCAGGCACCAAAGATACTTGAGATCCGGGATCAATGTCCCCTGTTGGAGAAGGTGATTTTCATGGATCCCAGGGATGAGTACGCTGAGGATCAGATCCATTTCAACGAGGTAAAGAAGATAGGGCGTGAATGGCTTGAGAACCCCGGCAACAGGAAGAAGTTTGAGGAGTTCACCTCCTCCATTGAACCATCTGACTTTGCCAATATCTGCTATACTTCTGGCACCACGGCCGACCCCAAGGGTATCATCCTTACTCACGGCAACTATGTGACCAACGTATACCAGTCATACAGTCTGATGGATATTCCGCAGTACTATAAGACTCTTCTGATCTTGCCGTGGGATCACTCTTTTGCTCACACGGCAGGGATTTACGCCTTCATGGGCAAGGGTGCCGGCATTGCATCGGTAAAGGTCGGAAAGACGCCCATGGAGACACTCCGCAACATACCTATATGCATGAAGGAGATCAAGCCAAATCTGCTGATGAGTGTTCCGGCACTGGCAAAGAACTTCCGAAAGAACATAGAGAAAGGTATCAGGGAAAAGGGAAGGATGACAGAGGCACTCTTCAACTTCGCACTGAAGATGGCCTATTCGTACAACAAGGAGGGGTACAACAAAGGACAGGGAATTCAGAAGCTCAAGAAACCGCTGCTCAGACTCTTCGATAAAATCCTTTTCAGCAAGGTGCGGGAGGCCTTCGGCGGGGAGCTCGACTTCTTTATCGGCGGCGGCGCGCTTCTTGATATTGAGTTACAGCGGTTCTTCTATGCCATCGGGGTGCCAATGTACCAGGGTTACGGGCTCTCAGAGGCCTCCCCCATCATCTCCTCCAACTCAGCCAGGCGTCACAAGCTGGGCTCATCAGGCTATCTTGTAAACAACATGGACCTGAAAATATGCGATGAGGACAATAATGAACTTCCAATTGGGGAGAAAGGTGAGATAGTCATCCGTGGGGGCAATGTGATGCATGGTTACTGGAAGAATGAGACTGCCACCAATGATGCCCTCCGTGACGGCTGGCTCTATACCGGTGATATGGGATACATGTCAGAAGATGGTTTTCTGTATGTGCTGGGGCGCTTTAAAAGCCTCCTTATCGCCGATGACGGTGAGAAGTTCAGTCCTGAAGGCATCGAAGAGGCAATCAGCGAGCAATCAAAATACATTGACCAGTGCATGCTTTACAACAACCAGAAGCCGTATACCATCGCTCTCATAGTACCTAACCAGCATGCCCTGAAGGTCTACCTGGAAGACCGCAACCTCACTGCCACCACCGAGGAAGGAAAGCGTGCCGTACTCAACCTGATGGAGAATGAGGTAAACGAATACCACATCAACGGAAAGTACGGTCACATGTTTCCTCACCGCTGGCTTCCGGTGGCACTGGGCATTCTCAATGAAAGCTTCAATGAAGAAAACGGCATGATGAACTCTACCATGAAGATTGTACGGGGCAAGATCACCGACAGATACAGTGACTTGATTGACTGGCTCTACACACCTATGGGGAAGATCACCTACAATGAACGAAACATGGAAGAGATCGAGAAGATGAAGCTTGGCTGATACCCGAAAGATCTATTGTATATGAAACTGAATATTTTACCGGTGGCACTGGTTGCTGCCGCTCTCCTGACATTCTGTACAGATAACAGGCCTCCGGCATGGCAGCCGGCGGAGAATCCACTTTTTACAGGCTGGGGTGAAAATATCGATCCCCTTGCTCCCTGGCCGGAGTACCCGCGGCCGGGACTGGTTCGTGACGGGTGGATGAGCCTCAACGGGCAATGGGACTATGCCATATGCGGCAGGGATGAGGAACGCCCGGAACCTGAAGGAAAGATACTCGTCCCCTACCCTGTTGAGTCAGCTCTCTCCGGGGTTAAGCGGATGATGTCCGACTCGCTTGCCCTGTGGTATTCCAGGGAGTTTGTCCTGCCGAAGACATGGAATGAGAAGCAGTTGATACTCAATTTCGAAGCATCAGACTGGGAGACGAAGATATGGATAGACGACAACTTCGTCATAAGCCACCGCGGGGGGTATGACCCCTTCTCATGCAATATCACTCCCTACCTCTCGGGCAGGAAGAGGCACACCATTGTTGCCAGGGTCACCGATCCCATCGACAGCGGCAACCAGCCAAGAGGCAAGCAGGTCTCCCAACCGAAGGGCATATGGTACACTCCCACAACGGGCATATGGCAGAGCGTCTGGCTCGAGCCCGTCGAAAAGACCTGGATACGCGATATCCGTATTGTTCCTGACATTGACAGGGAGATGCTGACGGTCACTGTCACCGAAGAGCGTTGCCAGGGTCCGGAGGGCTGCCCGCCGATAGATATGGCTCCCTCTCTTGCAGAGGTGACGGTAATGTATGGTGGTGAGACCGTTGCAACCGGCTCAGCCGTCACAGACAGAGTCATTGAGCTTCGGATACCGTCGCCACGGCTCTGGACTCCGGATGATCCGGCACTGTATGACATCAGGGTACGGCTTATAACAGGAGGACGAGTGACGGATGAGGTTCTCTCCTATGCAGGTATGAGGAAGATCTCCCTTGGGATCGACGGTGAAGGATATACGCGGATAATGCTCAACAACAAATTTGTATGGCAGAATGGCACCCTTGACCAGGGCTTCTGGCCTGACGGCATATACACTCCTCCTTCAGATGAAGCGATGGTATATGATGTGGAGATGCTTAAAAAGATGGGGTTCAACATGCTGCGCAAACATGTCAAGGTGGAGAACAGGAGATTTTATTATCACACCGACAGGCTGGGCATGCTGGTATGGCAGGATATGCCCAGCGGTGATGAGTATATCTGGGGCGAGATGCCCGACATCACCAAAAGTGAGGCCGATTCAGCACAGTTCATGACAGAGCTTACTAGGATGATAGAGACGAAGTACAACTCTCCGTCAATAGTCATGTGGGTAATCTATAATGAGGGGTGGGGACAATACAACACTGCCGCAGTAACGGAATATGTTGCCGCCTTTGATACCACGCGACTCGTCAACAGCGCCTCAGGCTGGACCGACAGGGGTACGGGCCACGTCAGGGATGTGCATCACTACCCGGAGCCTGTGTCACCTCCGGCTGAAAGAGAGAGAGCCATTGTCCTTGGTGAGTTTGGAGGGCTGGGCCTGCCGGTGGAGGGTCATACCTGGGAGCAGAAGAACTGGGGTTACCGTAACATGGGTGATGCAGCCGACCTGCTCAAAAAGTATGAAGAGTATTATGCCGCTGTCAGGCAGATGGTTGAGGGAAAGGGCCTCAGTGCCTCAGTCTATACTCAAACCACCGATGTTGAGACTGAGACCAACGGGCTGCTGACCTATGACCGCAAAGTTGACAAGATGGGATTTGAAAATGTACGGAAGGCCATGGTCAGTCGGCAGTCGGCAGTGACAGCTGGCAGTCGGCAGTGACAGCTGGCAGGTGGCAGTGGCAGCTGGCAGGTGGCAGTGGCAGTCGGCAGTCGGCCACCTTCGCCGTGGCTTTGGCGGCCAGAGGCAGTCGGCAGTGACAGCTGGCAGGTGGCAGTGACAGCTGGCAGTCGGCCACCTTCGCCGTGGCTTTGGCGGCCAGAGGCAGTCGGCAACTCATTGAATGACTGAGGACTGCAGATTGTAGACTGCGGATTTAAAAGCAGGCTGATCAAATGATCAGCCTGCTTTTAAATGGCAGGAAGGTCATGAAGTCAGCATGATGCACTATATAGGCTTCCGTTGTGCGCTTCACAAGGTCTCCCTCATGGGCATGGGTCGCGATGATATGACACACCTCGGGGGGTATACCGCACTCCTCTGCCAGGCTGACGCCTGAGAAGGGATGCCTGAGATACTGGCCATATTTGCCCTGAACGGCCTTACCGTTTGCATCAAGCTCATATTCAAGCATCTTACCTACATCGGCAAGGATAGCACCTGCAATTAGGACATCCATATTAACGGGCAGTTCACTGCGGAAGAACTCGTTCATCTTCATTCCGGCGTCACGGGCCACATGTACCACACACCTCTTGTGATCCATGAAGGTGACCTTCAGGTCCGGTCCACACAGAAGGGTAAAGGGGATGCGGTTCAGGTCGTCAGCGGTGAGGACACTTCTTTCGAGAGCTGTCTCCCATGTGCGGGCTGTCTTCTCCCTGAGCTCCGGGTCACTGATCCATTCCAGCTCAGGCCAGAGTTTCTTGATCTCTTCTGTCATGACACACTATTTTAATCCGGCGATTATCGCATCAGTCATCTGTATGGTAGAGGCGGCGCCCATGGCTATCACTTCAGGCTTACCGGTCATCTTCATCATGTCATAGGTTCGCACCTTACCCTCTTCAATCACTGCTGCCACGGCGTCCCTGATGCGGGCAGCCATTTTCTTTTCGTCAATATAGTCGAGCATCATGCATGCCGACTCAATCATAGCCACAGGGTTAACAATAGGCACCTCATAACTGGCATATTTGGGGGCCGAGCCATGGGTTGGCTCAAATACACCGATGCCATCTTCAGAAAACTGTGCGCTGCAGGCAAACCCGAGGCCGCCTATAAGGCCGGCGAAGGCATCAGATACGATGTCTCCGAACATATTTCCGGCAACTATCACACCGTAATCTTCCGGGTTCTTTGTCAGCCACATCATCTGGGCATCAATATTGGTATTCCAGAGCTGTATGGCAGGATACTCATTCTTCTGGATCTCTTTGGCTATCTTCCACATGAGGCCTGATGTCTCACGTATCACATTGGGTTTTTCGCAGACAGTTACTGATTTGTAGCCGTATTTTACTGCGTGCTCAAAGGCTGCTCTTACTATCCGTTCAGTATATTTCTTTGTAAATATGCGTGTTGAGACGGCCAGTTCTTCTTTAGGACACCATCCGAAATTACTGCGGAATTTGGGATGTGTCATCAGTGCGTCGTACACCTGCTGCGGGGGATTCGACCATTCAACTCCACCGTAGAGTCCCTCGGTGTTCTGGCGGAATATGACCACGTCAACCATCGGTTCTTCAGGGTTGCCGTCCCTGCCGCGCCTGATGAAGTTCAGGGGGTTGCCCCTGTAGCTGCGGCATGGCCTGACACATATATCAAGTCCGAAATGTTGCCTCAGTCCCACAATAGGGCTGCTGTAGGTAAATCCCTTGCCCTGCAGTTCCGGTGCCAGCTCGGCGGCAGCATCATCCTTGGGTTTGGAGGTTATTGCTCCGAACAGGGCGATTTTATGCTCTGCTATCAGGTCAATGGTACGTTGCGGCAGGGGGTTGCCCTCACGGCACCAGAATTCCCATCCGATGTCACCATAAATATATTCAGCATCAAAGCCTGCTGCGTCAAGGACACGCACTGCCTGTTCCAGGACAACGGCACCTATGCCGTCGCCCGGCAGTGCCACAATTGTACGTTTAGCCATATCTTTTCTGTTTTAACTGGGTTTTTCATTTGCCGTAAAAATATGGTTTTTATTGTGTTAAAAAAAAGAGTTTCAGCAAGTAAATTTCATAAAGGTTGCAATGGAAAAAAACTATATTTGCCACCTAGTTTGTTATTTCACACAATCAGGAAACGATGGGGGAATTAGAGGATATCAAGCCGAGGAGATTATGGAGTTATTTTGAGGAGATAAGCCGGATACCGAGACTATCAAAGAATGAGGGCAGAATAAGGGAATATTTGCTGGACTTTGCAAGAAATCACAACCTGGATGCCAGGGAAGACAGTGTAGGCAACATCTTGATCACCAGGGAGGCTGCTCCGGGCAAGGAGAAGGTAAGCACGGTTGTATTGCAGAGTCATCTTGACATGGTGGGTGAAAAGAATGCCTCACACCCCCACAACTGGGAAACAGACCCGATCATTCCGGTCGTTGATGGCAAGTGGATTACTGCAAGCGGCACCACCCTCGGTGCCGATGACGGCATTGGCATAGCTGCCCAGATGGCCGTCCTGACAGATTCCTATCTTCAGTGCGGGCGGGTTGAATGTCTCTTCACGGTTGATGAGGAGTCGGGCATGACCGGAGCAATAAATCTGCAGCCTGATTTTTTCAAAGGACGCATACTGCTAAACCTCGATTCGGAAGATGAAGGCATTCTGTTTATTGGATGTGCCGGGGGCATAGATACCCAGGCCATTCTTCCGTTTACACCTGTACCGGTGGCTGCAGGTCACAGGGCAATGAACATTTCGGTTACCGGACTTCACGGCGGCCATTCCGGCGATGAGATACACAAGGGCTACGGCAACTCCATCAAAATTATTGCACGGCTCCTTCAGAATCTCGAGAAGAGCTACGGTATCCTTATCAGTAACTTTACAGGAGGCAACCTGAGGAATGCCATACCGAGGGAGGCTTTTGCCACGATAACCTTTGATCCTCAGCATGAGGAAAAAATTCTGTCTGATACTGCCGCCTTCAATGAGCTTATTCGTGAAGAATACGGATCTCTTGAGCCCGATCTGAAGGTAGCTGCCACACCTTCAGAAGTGCCGGCGACTGTTATTGATGCTCAGACGCAGCACCGACTGCTGAGTGCCCTGAGCATTGTGCCGCACGGGGTACTTGGATGGTCAAAAGAGATTCCCGACCTGGTGGAGACATCCAGCAACCTGGCCACCATAAGGCTTACTGATGACAACACTATCCATGTGGTGACAACCCAGCGCAGCTCCTCGGAAGAGGCAAAGCAATATGCGATGATGAAGGCAGAGGCAGGTTTTGACCTTGCCGGGGCAAAAGTCACTCACTCGGATGGTTATCCGGGGTGGAAGCCGAACATGAATTCAGCCATTCTCAGGCTGATGATCGAGTCATATCGCAAGCTTTTCGGCAAGGTACCCCTGGTAAAAGCCATTCATGCGGGGCTGGAGTGCGGGCTGATACTTGAAAAGTACAAGGGAATAGACATGATCTCCTTCGGACCGACCATCAGGGGAGCGCACACTCCGGAAGAGAGGATAGAGATAGAGACGGTTCAGATGTTCTGGGACCTGCTCATCGACGTCCTCAGGCATATCCCTGAGGAAAACTTATAGCAACTCTTATTCAGCCCCGGTAAAATCATCGGGAGGAGCACCGCAAACCGGGCAGGCCCATTCCGCTGGCAGATCTTCAAAGGCCGTTCCTGGCGCTATTCCGTTCTGTTCGTCTCCTGTTTCGGGGTCGTAGATATATCCGCATACCGGACACCTGTACTTATTCATTGTGCAATGGTTTTTGGTTTACCTTTTTACTTTACGTACCGAATCGATGACAGTGCCGTCTACCCATTTGATGGCTGCCACCACCCTGTCGTCAAAAGCAGCCTTCTCCGGCTTGCCGCAAATCCTTTCAGCCATCGCCTTCAGCTCTTCCATCGTCACCAGCGGCAGACCCTTGCCCCTGACGGAGTCAAGCAGATCCTGCCTGCGCGGATTGATGGCGATACCCCGCTCGGTAATGATTACATCAATGAGTTCACCGGGGCCGCACAGCGTTGTCACCTGGTCAACTATCACCGGTATCCTGTCACGGAAGAGAGGCACGGGCAGTATGACATTACGGGCGTGAAGACAGTTCTGCCACCCTCCGATGCCGTGTAGCAGCAGCCCGTCGGAATGTGTCACCACATTACCGTTGAATTCCGTGTCAATCTCCGTGGCACCCAGGATCATGATGTCCATCATGGTTGTCAGGTTGCCCTTTGAATGATAGTTGTAGGCATTAAAGACCGAATATGGTATATGGTTCGGATTCTCCTCCACCGACCTGACGGCATCCAGGTCAAAGGCCTGGGCGTCAAGGATATATCCCATCTGTCCCTCCTCCAGCATCTTAACCATGTATTTAGTGCTGCCACCAAAGCCAAAGCTAAGCTTCCATCCCTTCTTTTTCAGCATCTCATGGACAAAGACGGCGATAGCCAGGCTGGTACCTCCTGCACCTGCCTGCATGGTGGCGCCGTCGTATAGTAAGCCGGATTTCTCGAGGAACATGGCTGTCAGTTCAGCGATGAGCAGCCTGTCAGGACTCCTGGTGATCTGCGTTGTTCCGGAGACTATTTTTTCGGGTATGCCCAGTTTATCCACTACCACGACGCAGTCTACATAGTTACCTTCTATCTCCATCGGGAAGCATGGCAGGTCAATAAGATTGTCGGTCACGACTATCACCCTGTCGGCATAGAGGTAATCTGCCTTGGCGTAACCCAGCACGCCGGTAGCCGAGGGGCCTCCCGTGCCTCTGGCATTGCCGAAGGAATCGGCTGCGGGGGCTGCTATTACGGCTATATCTATCTTCACCTCGCCATCCTGTATTGCCTGTACCCTGCCCCCGTGCGACCTCAGCACAGCCGTGCCCTTCATCCTTCCTTCAGAGACAAACCTGCCCAGGGGTCCGTTCATACTTCCTTCGATGCGGTTGATTGTCCCGTCTTCGAGGTATCTGATCACAGGTTCATTGCAGGGAAAGGATGCGGAGGGGAGCCAGACGAGGTCTTTTACGCCCATCTCTGCGGCAGTGTCAAATATCCGGTTATTGATCAGGTCACCGTCGCGAAGGTGATGGTGAGTTGATACCGTCATGCCGTCACGCAGTCCGCAACGTTCCAGGGCCTCTCGCAGTGAGGCAACAACCTTGTTATTGTCGCCGGGGTAATCGATACATGTAGGCAGTGGCGGGGCATATTTTCTGCCTGAGGGGCGGTGCTTGCCAACCCCCCTGAAAGGGACAGCCTCCTGGCCGTTTATCTCATCCGGCACCAGCCGTCCGGCGGC
>CAZFIF010000017.1:0-25209 GCA_964519065.1 uncultured Rikenella sp. | reverse complement strand
TATCCGACTACACCGACTATTTTGAAAAGATAGCGAGAATGTTTTTCGAGAGCAACATCAACCTTCAAAAGGCTGACATCTGGAGCTGAAAGATTCCCCCGCCCGCAGGTGGCGGCGCTTTAACCCTTACGGCAGTTCAGGTACCGGTCAATGCCAAATATGATTAAAATCATACAGTTATATAAGTGTATTGCTGAACTTAGCTCCTTCAAACGGGTTAAATCTACAACACTGCTTTATTAATACAAACAGTTCAATTTTATCATGGAAAAAAGACTAAAGGTCATTGAGAAAGATGATGTGGTGATAAGGTTTTCGGGCGATTCCGGGGACGGGATGCAGCTTACCGGTACCCTCTTTTCCACAACATCGGCGCTGTTCGGTAATGACATCTCCACCTTCCCCGATTATCCGTCGGAGATACGTGCTCCCCAGGGAACTGTCGGTGGGGTGTCGGGCTTTCAGGTTCACATAGGGCATAAGCAGGTAAACACTCCCGGTGATTACGCAGATGTGCTCGTGGCTATGAATCCGGCAGCAGTGCGTGCCAATGCCCGGTACCTGGCAAAGGGCTCAACCATCATCTATGACTCTGACAGCTTCACCGAAAAGCAGATATTGCGTGCCGGATACACCTCAGACCCCTTTATTGAAGACAAGCTGGACGGCATGCACCTTATTGCTGCTCCTATTACCACGCTGGTGAAGGAGGCCCTGAAGGATTCGGAGCTGGACCCCAAGTCCATCCTGCGCACAAAGAATATGTTTGCCCTGGGGATGGTCTACTGGCTCTTTGACAGCAAACTGAACTACACAGAAGATTTTATAGAGGAGAAATTTGGCAAGAAACCGTTCATTGCCGAGGCAAACAGCAAAGTGCTCCGTGCCGGCTACTACTATGCCGAGACCATACAGGCCATCGCACCCTCCTACAGGGTTAGCCCGGCGAAAATAGAGAAGGGTACCTATCGCAATATCAACGGCAACCAGGCCACCTCGTGGGGTCTCCTTGCCGCTGCGGAGAAGGCGGGACTGAAGCTCTTCATCGGCTCTTATCCCATCACCCCGGCAACCGGTATCCTCGAGGAGCTGGCGCTGCGCAAGGACCTGGGTGCCAAGAGCCTCCAGGCTGAAGATGAGATAGCGGGCATTTGCAGTGCCATCGGTGCCAGCTTTGCCGGAAGCCTCGCCGTGACTTCCACTTCCGGACCGGGTTTTGCACTCAAATCGGAGGCACTGAACCTGGCAATCATGACCGAGCTGCCGCTGGTGGTGATAAACGTGCAAAGGGGAGGCCCCTCAACAGGTCTCCCTACCAAAACTGAACAGTCAGACCTGTGGCAGGCTCTCTACGGCCGTAACGGAGAGAGCCCCGTGGTGGTGATGGCGGCAGGAACGCCCTCAAACTGTTTCCACTACGCTTTCAAGGCAGCAAAGATCGCCCTTGAATACATGACGCCGGTGGTGCTGCTGACAGACAGCTACCTCGCCAACGGAACCGAACCGTGGAAGATACCCTTAATGAGCGATATGCCTTCCATCAAGGTGCCCTGGGCCGGGAAAACCGACGCAGAGTATCTTCCCTACGACAGAGATCCTGTAAGACACTCCCGTAAATGGGCAGTACCCGGTATGGAAGGCCTCGAACACCGTATTGGCGGCCTCGAGAAAACCATCAGGGGAAGCGTATCCTACACCCCGGAGAACCATGAGTACATGGTTAAGATGAGAGAAGCCAAGGTGGAAGCGGTGGTGGCTGAGGTGCCTGACCTGAAGGTCACAGGTGACAAGAGTGGCGACCTGCTGGTCATCGGCTGGGGTAGCAGCCACGGTCACATTGTAACTGCAGTTACAGAACTGCAGGATGAGGGATATAAGATATCAGCGGCGAATTTTGGCTACATAAGACCCCTGCCAAAGAATACCGCCAAGGTATTCGAGGGCTTCAAAAAGCTGGTGGTGTGTGAGCTGAATCTTGGACAGTTTGCCAACTATCTGAGAATTAAGCATCAGAAATTCACCTATCATCAGTATAACAAGGTGCAGGGACTGCCGTTCACGGTCAGGGAGATAAAAGATTACTGTATTAAAATGCTGGAGGAGAAATAACATGGCTGAAACAACAACACACGAGAACCACTACGTCGCCAAAGACTTCAAGAGTGACCAGGAGGTAAGATGGTGCCCCGGATGCGGTGATCACGGCATCCTCGCGTCACTGCAGAAAGCACTGGCAGAGCTTGACATACCCAAGGAAAAATATGTATTTGTCTCCGGCATAGGATGCTCTTCAAGGCTGCCATATTACATGAACACCTACGGTTTCCACGGGATACACGGGAGGGCAGCACCCATAGCCACAGGCATCAAGATCGCCAATCCTGACCTGATGGTCTGGATGATGACAGGCGACGGTGATGCACTTGCCATCGGCGGCAACCACTTCATACATGCCATCAGACGAAATATCGACATCAAGATCATACTGTTCAACAATGAGATCTATGGCCTCACCAAGGGACAGTATTCCCCCACCTCGAAAAAGGGGCTGGTGACAAAAACCTCACCCTATGGAACCATTGAGGAGTCATTCAAGATTGGTGAGCTGACCATCGGAGCCAGCGGACGGTTCTTCGCCCGCACGGTAGACTATAACCTGCAGCTGTCAAATGAAGTGTACAAGGAGGCTGCCCTCTTCAGCGGTACAGCCATGGTGGAGGTCATCCAGAACTGCGTCATCTTCAACGACGGAGCCCATGACCTCATCACCAACAAGGAGACCAGGGATGACAATACCCTTGTGCTCCGTCATGGTGAGCCAATGATCTTTGGCAAAAACCGCGACAAGGGTATTATCCTTGAGAATCTTAAACTGAAGGTGATAAAGATAGGGGAGATGGGCATCACGGAGAAGGATATCCTGGTCCATGACGCTCATGAACCCAATCCCGGTATTCACTACAGGCTCGCAGGCATGCATCTCCCTGAATACCCCGTCGCACTCGGCGTCATCAGGTCGATTAAGGACCATACTTATGATGAAGCCATGCGCGACCAGCATGTCAGGGTACAGGAAGCCTCGAAGATTAAGTCTGTAGATGAACTGCTGAACAGCGGAGCTACCTGGAAGAAATAGCATCTGACCATCACCTCACGCGATGGCGCTTTTCTTCATCTATTTTGCTAAATTTGGCAGCTGAAATCACTTGATGCTGATATGGATGAACAGCCCGGAAAAAGGGCCGGGAAAGAACGTGCCCTGCAACAGCAGGAAGAACGACTGAAGGAACTGGCGTGCATCAACCGGGTAACCCTCATGCTCAGGGAGGGGAAACCGATTGAGGAATCCCTGCAGCAGCTCGTGCTGTTACTGCCCTCTGCCATGCAGTATCCTGACCAGACCGCCGTCAGGGTCATCTATGAGAGCAAACCCTATGAGACACCAAAATTCTCAGAGACAGAATGGAAGATCATCCATAACTTCCAGACAATAGATGCCGAAGGCACTATAGAGATATTCTATACTGCTGAGTTCCCTGAAGAGGATACAGGACCCTTCCTGAAGGAGGAGAATGACCTCCTGAGAAATGTGTCAGGACTGATCACCAGGTATATCAATGGTCTGAAAGCAAGGGAGTTCGTGTCTCCGGTAACAAATATACCTGAAGACAATGAGAATATTGCTGATCAGTCAAGCCGCAAGCTCCTGCAGGAGTTTCTTGACAGGTACAATGCTGAGAGGGATGTCTTTCATGATCTTATGCCATTCATGGTCAAGGAGATACTCCTGGTGGCCAGCCTTTATGATGCATACTCTATAGAGGGCGAAGGACGCTTCTCTGACCATATGCTTGGCGAGTATTACCAGATGAGCCTCACCACCCTGCCCCGCGTTACCGGCGTCTCGGGCGAGGATGAGGCCTTCCTGCGCCTGGAGGCGAGACACTATGACATGATCATCATCATGGTGGGTGTCGACCGCGAGAGCCCCATGAAGCTCTGTACAAAGATCAAGGAGAAATACCCCTACATTCCCACATACCTGCTGGTAAACAACCCCAGCGTCATCCCCTATGTCCAGAGCCAGAAAAAACACGGGATACCGTTTGACAATTACTTCGTATGGACAGGCGAGTCAAAGGTCTTCTTCGCCATGGTCAAGCTGCTTGAAGACAGGGTCAACGTGGAGAATGATACAAAAAAGGGACTCTCAGGCGTCATACTGATAATCGAGGACCTGGCTGACTACTACTCCACCTATGTCCCCATGCTCTACACCCTGGTGCTGGAGCAGACACGCAACCTTATCGAGGAGGTGAGTGCCGACGAGCTGTATAAGGTTCTGAAGATCAGAGCCCGGCCAAAGATCTTGCTGGCAACAAACTATGAGGAGGCCATGCTGATCTACAACAAATACAAGGACAGCCTCCTGGGTGTGATCTCTGACATGCGTTTTCCCGAGAAGGGTGAGTTCAATAAGAAGGCAGGGTACCACTTTATCAGTCATATCAGGCAGGAGATGCCTAACCTCCCCGCCGTGCTTCAGTCTTCCGACCCCGACAATGCCAGGTTTGCCGCAGAGCTCAACGCCAACTTCATCAACAAGAACTCCGAGACCCTGCTCCAGGATCTGAAGTCGTTTATCAACTATTACCTCGGGTTTGGTCATTTTGTCTACCGTGACACCAAAGGCAGACAGATAGCCGTGGCAAAGTCGATGAAGGAGTTCCAGTCCTTCCTCCGTACTGTGCCGGAGGATTCGCTTGAGTACCATGCCGTGAAAAACCACTTCTCTCTCTGGCTGATGGCAAGGGGAGAGGTGAAGATCGCCAAGATGATCAACCCGATAAAGCTCTCCGATTTCAACAGCGTCAGGGAGCTGCGTGAGTTCCTCCTCAACATCGTGAAGCAGCGGCGGCGCGAGATGAACAAGGGCAAGGTTGTCAATTTTGATGAGTCACATGTCGGGGAAGAGACCAATATTGTAAGTTTTGCCGGGGGATCACTGGGAGGCAAGGGCCGTGGCCTGGCCTTTATCAATACCCTGATATACAGTTTTGAGGTGGGCAGGCTTACCCCGGGAATCAGGATCAAGACACCCCTTACCGCCATTATCGGAACCGATGAGTTTGACCTCTTCATGGAGAGCAACCATCTCTGGGATGAGGTTACCCGCGAGAAGGACTACGCCGCTCTCCAGAAACGGTTCGTCGCCGGCTCGCTCAGCACGGAGCTGAGGAACAAGCTGAGGATCTTCCTCCGCATTAACACCGGCCCGCTGGCAGTGAGGTCGTCGAGCCTCTTCGAAGACTCCCTGAGCCAGCCCTTCTCCGGTATCTTCGGCACATACCTGCTACCCAACAACCATCCTGATGCAGAGGAGAGGCTCACGCAGCTATGCGCCGCTATCAAGCTTGTCTTTGCCTCTATATATTCCAATGACTCACGTACCTACTTCGAGGCCATCAACTACAAGGTGGAGCAGGAGAAGATGGCTATTGTCATTCAGACTGTGGTGGGCAGGAGGTATGACGATATCTGGTACCCGCATATCAGCGGCACGGCACAGTCGTACAACTTCTATCCTGTAGCGCACATGACCCCGACAGACGGATTTGCGGTGATGGCCGTGGGCCTGGGGCAGTACGTGCTTGACGGCGAGAGGGCTTTCCGCTTCTCTCCCTCATTCCCTGACCTTGACATAGTGCCAATAATGGATATCTCCAAATTCTCGCAGGTGGAGTTTTATGCCATCAACATGGCAAATAGTGATGTCGACCTGCTTCAGGGACAGCACGCCGGCATGGTAAAGCTCAACATCAGCAGGGCAGAGAGTGACGGCACCATAAAGCATTCAGCTTCCGTACTGAGTATTGATGATGATACGCTGGTGCCCGGACTATATGCCGCGGGACCGAGAGTGATCAACTTTGCCGATATCCTCAAGTATGACTACATACCGCTGGCCCCCACTCTTAAAAAGGTGCTCGAGGTGTTCCGCGAAGCCTTCGGCGCCCCTGTGGAGATAGAGTTCGCCGTCGACCTGACAGGGGATGATGATGGCATGGCCACCTTCTACCTGCTGCAGGTCAAGCCTCTCGTGGGCAGCGGCGCAGGTTACAGCGTCGACCCCGACTCCGTCTATGATGAACATACCGTGCTGGTGTCAAGAAAGAGCATGGGCAACGGCCTTCTTGCAGACATCACCGATGTCGTGTATATCGAACCCGAACGCTTTAACAAGATGACAACGGTGGAGATGGCTGAGGAGATCGATGCCATAAACAGGATCATGCTCGACGAAAACCGCCACTATGTGCTGATAGGGCCGGGACGCTGGGGTTCACGCGACAGGTTCCTGGGGATACCGGTTGCCTGGCCGCAGATATCCAATGCCAAGGTCATAGTGGAGGTGGGACTGCCGGGATACCACCTTGACGCTTCACTCGGATCACACTTCTTCCATAACGTGACCTCGATGAACATAGGCTACTTCTCCGTCAACCTCGACGAAGACGAAAATGCCGTGGTATGGGATAAGCTGAACGCACAGAAGGTCGTCCGCAATGGAAAATACTTCCGCCACGTGAGGTTTCAGAAACCGCTGGTGATACGTATGGACGGAAGAAAGGGGATGGCCGTGATCTCCGTCATGGAGTGACGGAAGCAGCATAGGTTACCGCCGTGGGGTCTATCTTCCTTATCAGTCCCTGCAATACGGTGCCCGGCCCTGCCTCTATAAACTCCGTGGCCCCGTCAGCGATCATTCTTACAACACTCTGGGTCCACCTTACCGGCGAGGTCAGCTGTGCAATCAGGTTAGCCATTATCTCTCCAGGGTCTGTCGTTGGCAGGCCTGTCACGTTTTGATATACAGGACATGACGGAGGTGTGATATTTGCCCTCCTGATCGCCTCTTCAAGCTCCAGCCGTGCCGGCTCCATACATGGCGAGTGGAAGGCGCCGCTGACAGCAAGAGGTATTATCCTCTTTCCCCCCCGCGCTTTCAGCTCTTCCGTGGCCCTGGCCACGCCCTCAACGGTGCCTGAGATCACTACCTGGCCGGGACTGTTGTAGTTTGCCGGCACGACAATCCCGGTCACCGAGGCGCACACCTCCTCCACAACGGCATCATCCATGCCAATCACGGCTGCCATGGTTGAGGGGGTGAGGCCGCATGCCTTCTGCATGGCTTCAGCCCGGGCTGCCACAAGCGCCAGCCCGGCATCAAAGGAGAGTGCCCCGGCAGCTACCAGCGCCGAGAGCTCACCGAGGGAGTGGCCGGCAACCATCGCCGGCACAAAGCCTGGCCCCATGGCGCGGGTAAGTACCACCGAGTGAAGGAAGATGGCCGGCTGTGTCACATTTGTCTGCTTCAGCTCCTCCGCAGTGCCCGAAAACATGATATCGGTGATGCGGAAGCCGAGGATCGCGTTGGCACTCTCAAACAACCTGCGGGCTTCGGGAAAAGAGTCGTATAACTCCCTGCCCATGCCGGGATACTGTGCTCCCTGCCCGGGAAAAACATATGCTTTCATCTTCAGAACAAGAGGTTTAATATGTTAGTACTAATGCAGCCTGTTTGCTATCAGGTGCATGAACTCTTCACGGGTGTTGAGGTTCGACAGGAAACAGCCGGTAAAGGCAGAGGTCGTGGTGACGGAGTTCTGCTTCTGCACACCCCGTATCTGCATGCACATGTGCTGCGCCTCTATGACTACCGCCACACCCAGCGGCTTGAGGTTATCCTGTATGCAGTTGCGGATCTGCGTTACCAGCCTCTCCTGCACCTGCAGCCTGGCAGCATAGGTCTCAACCACACGCGCTATCTTGCTCAGCCCGGTGATGGTGCCGTCAGGGATATAGGCCACATGCGCCTTCCCGATGAAGGGTAGCATGTGGTGCTCACACATAGAATATATGTCAATGTCCTTTACCAGGACCATATGCCGGTAATCCTCTTTGAACAGTGCACTGCGGAGAATCTCATCAGGATCAGACTCGTAGCCCCTGGTGAGAAATGCCAGAGCCTTGGCAACCCTCTCAGGCGTCTTGAGCAGCCCCTCCCTGTCGGGGTCCTCACCCAGCAGCTTGAGAATCTTGCTGTAATAACCCGCAATCTCACTGATGATCTCCGGGTTCCATTGTTCAATCTTGTTGTAGTTGTCTGACAGTCTTCCGCTGCCGTCGTTTAGTTTTTTCATGTTATCTTAAGTAAGTGTTTTGTTTTTTACCGGCCTTAATGTCATCCGTCGGTCTCATCTTACTGGTACTGCTCCGAATCTTCTCCTGTCATCACTTTGCGGCCGGACCATTTGCCTTAGCTGCCGGTTTGTTCCTTCTGCTCAGGGGAGTATCCGTCATCCGTAGAATTCAACATAATTGTTTTCCGTCTCCTCAATCCTGACGCAGTGCAGCAGCGCCCCCTCCTCCGCGAGGGGAGCCTCGAGCTCATCCCAGATGGCCATGGCCAGGTTCTCCGTGGTGGCCACCTTCCCTGACATGAAATCGGTCTCGAGGTTCATGTTCTTATGATCAAGCTTGACAATCACCTTCTCGTTGATGATCTCCTTCAGCCGTGTGGCATTCATGAAATATCCCGTGTCACTATCCGTCTCTCCCTTCACTGTCACCTTCAGGACATAGTTATGACCGTGCCACTGGGGGTTGGAACACTTGCCGTAAAGCTTCATGTTCTCCTCATCGCTTAGACCGGGCCGGAACATCCGGTGGGCAGCACTGAACCTCTCTCGTCGCGTCAGGTAGATCATAGCCTATGAATTAAATGGTTGCCAGAAAATGGAGTTGTTTTATTCAAATATAATATATTTATCCTTCCTATGACAGCAAGGGAGATGAACGAGAGCGGGTCAGACATTCTCATAGCAGTGGCACACCCTTCCGAGGAGGAGGCTGTGCGTGAGGCAGCAGGCATCAGCCGCTGTGAGATTATTGTCACGGGTGTCGGAGGGGCAGCCATGTCATGGGCCCTGCAGAAGCGTTTTGCAGCCGGGCCACGGCCCTCGCTGGTGATAGGTGCGGGTATAGCAGGAAGCTACGTGGCGGCGGTGAAGACGGGGGAGGTGGTGGTGGTACGCTCCGAATGTTTTGCAGATATGGGCGTTGACGACAACGGGACCTTCCTCTCTCTCTTCCGGGCTAACCTGGCAGATCCCGACAGCTACCCCTTCAGCGGGGGGAGGATACATTGCAGCGGCACTATGTTTGACCTTGCAGCCCGGAAATACAGAACCGTGACCGCCGCCACGGTCAACATGTCATCAGGCTCAGCCCCGGTGATAGAGCGCATACTTAAGGCCTGGGATCCGGAGATAGAGACGATGGAGGGAGCATGGCTGGCATATACCTGCGCCATGGCTCACACCGGATGGCTCTCGGTGAGGGCCATATCCAACATGGTGGAGCCTCGCAACACCGGGCGTTGGGATATATCCCTGGCCCTGCATAATCTTAAGAAGGCGATGGGCGAAATACTCAAAATGACCTCAGAATCATGAAACTGACACTGGGATTCTCTCCCTGCCCCAATGACACCTTCATCTTTGAGGCTATGGTTCACGGCAGGATAGACACTGAAGGACTAGATTTCGACTGGTTCCTGGCTGACGTCGCTGAGCTCAACCGCAGGGCGGGGGAGGGCAGCGTTGACATCACCAAGATAAGTTATCACGCCTATGCCCTGGCAGCTCACCACTATCTCATCCTCGATTCCGGCAGCGCCCTCGGGCGCGGCAACGGCCCGCTTGTGGTCAGCAAGCGAAGGATATGGCCCGATGAGCTGGAAGAAGCCCTTATTGCCATCCCGGGAGAAACCACCACCGCCAACCTCCTCTTCACCATCTTCTGGCCTGAGGCGACACGCAAGCGCGAATACCTCTTCTCCGACATCCCGGAGGCCTTACTCTCGGGTGAGGTTGACGCCGGAGTTATAATACACGAGACCAGGTTTACCTACCAGGCCATGGGGCTGCTCAAGGTGGCCGACACCGGTGAGGAGTGGGAGAAGCTGACGGGGGGCCTGCCTCTTCCCCTGGGAGGGATAGCTGTCAGCCGCAGCCTTGACCACGATACGGCAATGAAGGTGAACAGGTGTGTGCGGCGAAGCATTGAGTATGCCTTCGCCAATCCAGCTCACTCGGTCGGGTTCATAGCAGAAAATGCCCGCGAGACAGAGCCCTCGGTGACGGCTGAACACATCAGGCTATATGTCAACAACTACAGCCTGTCACTGGGAGAGGAGGGGAGAGAGGCTGTTGAACGGCTGCTGGCACTGGCCCGCCAGAGGAAGCTGACAGGATCGCTTCCCGACAGGATATTTCTGTAATGATTCTTTCCGGGCTGTGGTCAATTTAGTATCTTTACGTAGAAATCCAATTATCCGATCAACTCATGAAATTTGAACTGCCACCCCTCGGTTACGCTCCGGAAAACCTCGCTCCTCATCTGAGTCCGGAGACACTTGAATACCATCATGGCAAGCATCATCTTGCCTATGTAAACAATCTGAACAACCTGCTTCCGGGTTCACCGTTCGAGGAGGCCACACTTGAGACCATGATCCGGAAGGCCGACGGCGGCATCTATAACAATGCTGCCCAGGTGTGGAACCACACTTTTTATTTTGCCACCTTCTCGCCGTCAGGAAAGAGAGAGCCCTCCGGTACGGTGGCCAAAGCCATTGAGGCTGAATACGGATCATTTGCTTCTTTCAAAGAGGCCTTCACCAAGGCAGCCTCATCACTCTTCGGCTCGGGATGGGCATGGCTCTGCATGAAGCCCGACGGCAGGCTTACCATCACCCAGGAGCCGAACGCCGGTAACCCGTTGCGCTCAGGCCTGGTACCGCTGATGACCTGCGATGTATGGGAGCATGCATACTATATCGATTACCGGAATAAACGCCCCGATTATATCAAAAATTTCTGGGAGCTGCTCGACTGGCAGGTCATTGGTGAACGTTACGATGAGGCCCTGAAAAAATAGCTGCCTTATTTTCCATATCTTTGGCGAAAATTTATGAAAATGAATCTCCGCCAGTTAATAGAAAAAACCAGGACAGTACGCCGGTTTGACGAGAGCCATACGGTATCTGCAGAAACGCTTGTATCACTTGTTGACCTTGCCAGGCTGTCAGCCTCCGGCGCCAACCGCCAGCCGCTGAAATATATTCTTGTCACGGAGCCTGACCGGCGCGAGCTGGTCTATCCCTGCCTGGCGTGGGCCGGCTACCTTGCCAACTGGGAGGGACCGGCACCGGGTGAGAGGCCTGCAGCATACATTATAATTTTGGGTGACAAGGAGATCTCCGATTCATTCGGTGTCGACCACGGGATAGCGTCGCAGAGCATCATGCTTGGCGCCACCGAGGCAGGTCTCAGTGGATGCATAATCGCCTCGGTGAAAAAAGAACGGCTGAGGAGCGCCCTGGAAATACCGCGCGACTATGAGGTACTGCTCGTGCTGGCCCTGGGCAAAGCAGCAGAGGAGGTGGTCCTGGAGACCGCCGCGGATAATGACATTAAATACTGGAGAGATGAGAAGGGTATTCATCACGTGCCCAAGAGATCACTCGACGAGATCATACTGCACAGGTAAACGGGAATGGCTCCGGCTGCTCCCTCTCCTCCTCCTTGCTGCCTTTCTGACACGGGGAGCGGAGGCACAGGATCTGCAGCCCATTCTCTTTCACGGTGTCATCCTTGACGCTGACACCCGTGAGCCGCTGACAGGCGCCCATTTTACGGTGAAACACAGGAGTGCGGGAGCAGCCGACAGCAGGGGCATGTTCTCATTCTATGCCCGGCATAACGATACCGTAACCTTTACCTCTGTAGGGTACCGCACTCACAGCATGATTGTGGCCGACACTCTCAGGGCCAGCGAATACGTGGCGGCGATATGGCTCAGCACTGATACTCTTATGATACCTGCTGTGGTGGTCATGCCACGGCTGGGTAATATCAAGGCTGCAATCATGTCCGAGCCGCCGGCAACAAACCAGGAGCTTATCAATGCCACCAATAACCTGAAGATCGCCACCTGGCAGGGGCTCACCAGCGCCAGCAGGCTGGATGATCCAGCTTCAAACTATGAGCTTCTGCGACAGCAACAGCGTATCGATGCCTACGAGAAGGGAGGAATACCGTCATCACAGATGGTGGCCCTCAGTCCCTTCACAATCATACCGCTGATCTATATCCTCGCCAAAGGCCTCCCTGATGACCCGGAGCCGCCAAAACCATATATCTCCGTCCGTGAACTGGAGCAGCTGCGGTCAGTCCATGACTCACTGGTTTACAGGATCAGGCAATAGTGGTAGGAACTAAGAACTAAGAATTAAGAATTAAGAATTAAGAATTAAGAATTAATTCATATTTAGGTATTTAGGCTGTAAGACTGCTGACTGAGGACTGAAGACTGGCTACTGCTTCCAGCCGCCGAAGCCGTGGCGAAGGTGGCCTACTGCCTACTCACTATCCTTTATAAAATAGTGCCTTGATAATGTGCTCGGCCATCTTCGGGTTCTCCTTCAGCCTCCTGGTTGAGTAGCCGAACCACTTAGTCCCGAAGGGAACATAGACCCTCATCCGGTGACCGGCATCAATGATGCTCTTTCGCAGTTTCGGGGTGACACCGTAGAGCATCTGGAACTCGTACATATTTTTTGGCACCTCATATTTTCTTATGAGCTCGTAGGCACCCTCAATGAGCGGTTTGTCGTGGGTGGCAATACCGACATATACCCTGTTTTTGAACAGCAGCTCCAGATCCCTGAGATAGTGCATGTTGACCTCCTCATACTTCTTGTACGCTATCTCTTCCGGCTCAACATAAATCCCCTTGCATAGCCTGAAATTTGTCGGTATCTCCGGACTGTTCATGTCAAGCATCTTTTCGAGGTCGCTGTATGTCCTCCTCATATAGGCCTGAACCACCAGCCCGACGTTTTTCGGGAACTCGGTATGAAGGCGGCGGTAAAGCTCAATTTCAAGATCGGTACAGGGTGAGTCCTCCATGTCTATCCTGCAGAAATTATTATAAGAGGCAGCCTTCACCACTATCTCACGCATCAGCCTGTAGCATGCCTCTTTGTCTATCAACAGACCGAAGCTTGTGGGCTTGAGCGAGTAGTTACCGTCTATGCCCTGTCTCTCCGTTTCATCGATAAGATCGAGATACTCCTGCTTGTTGGCCTCGGCTTCATCCAGGGACTCTATGAATTCACCGAGAACATCAAGGGTAACCATCATGCCCTGTTCGTTGAGCTCCCTGGAGACACGCATTGCATCGGACATCTTCTCTCCTGAGATATAGGCGCGTGAGAATATCCAGATGAACTTCTTCGGGAAGTATGGAAGAATGGCTGCAATGAATTTATTAAACATCTTATGATTTTTGTTTATTAACATTTTCAAAGATATCAGCGAATAAATTTTCTATTAATGACGTTTATCATTAGTTAGGGTGTGTTTATAACATTTTTTAATCGATATAAAAAAGAATTCGAGGCAGTGCAACCATTTAAAAGTAAAACCTGTCTGATCAGTGTGTCCGGCCTATGATGAGTGAACAGCATATCATTGAGGGCTGTCTCAGGCATAGCAGGAAGGCACAGCAGATGCTATGGAAAAGCTACTCCGGGTACCTGCTGGGTGTCTGCATGAGATATGCCGTTGACAGGCCCGAGGCTGAGGATATGCTGCAGGAGGCTTTCATGAGGATATTTTTCAACCTCGGTGAGTATTCGGGCACAGGTTCTTTCAGGGGCTGGCTGAGAAAGGTGACGGTGAACACGGCGATAACATACTATAACAGGAACCTTCGTCACAAACATCACTCGGATATCGATGATTATGTGAACCAGGAGAGCGGATCTGCCGGGTTTGAGGATGATTTTTACAGTGCCGAGGAGCTCTACAGGGTGCTTGGTGAACTGGCGCCGGGTTACAGGTTGGTCTTTAACCTTTACGCCATTGAGGGTTACATGCACCATGAGATAGCAGATATGCTAGGCATTGACGTCAATACTTCAAAATCACAATACAGCAGGGCGAGGGCAATACTGAGAAAAAGGCTCGGGGAGCTGGCAAAGCTGAAAGGAAAGTATACTTGAAGAGACAATGAGAGACGATAAGACAGATAACAGTCTTGAGAATCTCTTCCGCAACAAGCTGGGGGAGAATGAGCTGGCTGCCGGGGGCAACCTTACGGGGCGTGTCATGCGCCGCCTTGGCCGCAGGGAGTTCCTCCGTTTCAATCCCGCCCGCATGAACATCTGGTATGTCACCCTTGTGGCAGCAGTCCTGACTGTAGCAGGTATTCTTATGCTCTCACCTCATGAACAGAAGCCCGATGTTATGCCGGCTCCTGCGGAGGAGGGCGTTCATCACCAGGTCAGCGCTGATCAGCTGCATGAGAGCGCCGGTGATGCCTTCAGTGACGCCGGCACTGAAACAGCGGTGAGGGAGAATCATGTCGCCGATGCAGCAGCACCCTTTGAGCCCGCGGTAGTGTCACACGCTGAACGTCATGAGGTACTAATGACGCCTGACAATGCTGCGGGTGTCACCATCCGTGTTACCAGCCCTGGAGATAAAGGGGGACTGCTTCTCTCTGCCCCGGTGACGCTGGCGGTGGTGGAACCGTCAGTGACGTCGGGATGCATACCGCTGCACGTGGAGTTCCGTTGTAATGCCTGTGACGGTTACCAGACATCATGGAGTTTCGGCGACGGAGGATCATCATCGGATACAAACCCTGTATATATCTATGACCTGCCAGGCACCTACCGGGTGACCCTCACCCTCACCGACAGCAGGGGACGCAGGAGCATGGCAGAAACGGAGATAAAAGCCCATGGTCGCCCCAGGGCCGACTTCGAGATCAGGCAGGAAGAGACTTCCGGAATGGGATACAGAGTGCATTTCGTAAACCTGTCGACCGGCGCCGTGAACTACCTCTGGGATTTTGGCGACGGAGTCTTCTCAACCCTCGCGGAGCCTGACTACAGGTATGAACGACCGGGTAGCTACGATGTCACCCTGACGGCGTTCTCCGAAGACGGCTGCGCCGACTCGCTGGTAATCCGTGACGCTTTTACCGACAAAGGAATGTATATCAGGTTCCCCAACGCCTTTATGCCCAACAGGGGAGGCCCTACAGGCGGGTACTATAACCGCCTTACCGACGAAGCCAACCAGGTATTCCACCCGGTGACGTCAGGCATCGCTACCTATGAACTCAGGATATACAGCAAGGCAGGCCTCCTTGTCTTCGGGAGTGACGATCCTGAGATGGGATGGGATGGCTACTACAAAGGCCAGCTGTGCAGCCCGGGAGTCTATCTGTGGAAGGTCAGAGGCACTTTCAGGAACGGACAACCGATAATTATGGCAGGCGACGTTACCCTGTTGAATTACTGATGTTTAAAATTTTGTTTGTCATTTGTTAATGTTTTGATAGTCAACAGTATTGATTGTTGGCCTCATTTAATGTAACCTTCCTGACGCTTGGCCGTATAATTATCTAATTTGTTATGCGTTATACATTGTAAAAGGATTAGGTTTGCCAGCGAAAACTAAATATCTGATCAGTATATTTCTACTGCTGTCTGTTTTTTCTTCGGGTCAGGACCCCCAGTTTTCACAGTTCTATGCCAATCAGCTTTACCTGTCACCCTCGTTTGCCGGGGCGACGGAAGATTACCGTCTCTCCCTGAACTGGCGTAACCAGTGGCCCTCAATACCGGGGGTGTTCCATACATACAGTTTCTCATTCGATAAGGCTGTGCCCAACTTCAACTCGGGCGTGGGTATCCTTGCAACATATGACGTGGCAGGCTCGGGAGACCTGAGTACCACCAATATAGGACTGCTATATTCATACGACATTCAGCTGAACGACGAATGGCATATCAGGCCGGGGGTGAACTTCAAGTTTACATACCTGGGGCTGGATCTCACCAAGCTTGTCTGGAACAGCCAGATAACCACCGGAGGCACTCTTCCGCCAATAACCCCGCCACCGTTTGACAATGTGGCGGATATAGATTTCACCGCATCGGCACTGGCCTACAATGAAAAGATATGGGCCGGATTTACCGTCGACCACCTGCTGAGGCCCCGGACATCATTCTGGGGTGACAATGCTTCAGTACCAATAAAGGTTGATCTCTTCGGGGGATTTCAGATCATCAGCCGCGGAAGGCTGAGGAAAAAACTGGAGGAAGTTCTGTCGGTGGCGGCCAATGTTATGTTCCAGGGCGACTTCTTCCAGTCGGACATAGGATTCTACTATTACAAAAACCCCCTGGTGTTCGGCGTCTGGTACAGGGGCATACCTTTTGCATCCACAAGCGATGTGTCAGCACAGGCCGGTGATGCAATCATAGGGATGATCGGCATCAAGACGGACCAGCTTAACATAGGCCTCAGCTATGACTTTACCATCTCAAACCTGATTACTGCCTCTGGCGGGGCATACGAGATATCCCTCATCTATTCATTTACCTCCGCACAGATCAAGCGCGGGCAGAAGATTCATGCCATACCCTGCCCTGAGTTTTAATTTTCGAGGGGCGATTTTCGATTTACTGAACCATTCGACAATCGGAAATCCACTACTGCCTACTGCCTATTGCCTGACATGACTGCCGTCCCGACATTTCATGTGCGGGATTGAGCCTCCTCCTGCGGCGGAGTCTCAAACTGCCTACCCGACACTCCCGACTTCATCGTTACAGTTTCGTGCTCGGCATTTGATCATGTTGTGAGCAGGAGCCTCAATCCCCTGGAGGTCATTCATAAATTCCCCCTGGCAGCTTCATATTTAAAATTTGTGTATGTTTGTGCAACAAATTGTTGAACCTTAATTTAATTTCCTGAAATGAAGAGAACATCTGTTATACGGAACATCCTGACAATATCGGCCCTGGCTGCTGCAATTATCTTTGTCGCCCCCGGTTGCGGCAACACTCCGACTGAACCTGCTGAGGGCAAAGCAATCACCCAGGCCGGCGGCATTGCATTCGTTGAGCTCGATACAGTAATCGCCCGCTTCGATATGGCAAAGGACAAGTCGACTGAGCTGGAGGAGAAGACCAGAAGTTCAGAGGCAGAACTGACATCAAAGTCGCAGGCCTTTGACCGTGATGTCAGGGACTATCAGAACAAGGCGCAGAAGGGACTTATCACCAGGGCCACAGCTGCCGAGATGGAACAGACACTTGCACAGCAGCAGCAGAATCTGCTTGCCCTGCGTGATGAGATGGCACTAAACCTCAATGAAGAGGGCATGGTAGCCCAGAGGCAGGTGCTGGAGTATATAAACCAGTACCTTGCTGAATTCAACGCTGAGCACGGGTACCAGTATATCCTTGCCAAACAGTTCCCCGGACCGATCCTCTACAGTGATTCCACCATGGACATCACCAATGTGGTGGTTGAAGGACTGAACAAGAAATATAACGCTGAAAAGCAGAAGAAATAGTCTTAGTTGCGTGACGACTCCGGAGCCCGCTTCTCAGCGGGCTTCTTTATTTTCGGCTCCTTGCCCTCACGCCTGATCCTGCGCTCTTCCACAGGAGTGACAATGATGAAGAGGTCCTCATCGGGCTTCTTCATGCGGTACTGCTCACGGGCATACTTCTCAAGGTTCTCATCGCTGGTGCGCAGCTCATTGAGCTTCCTGCGGTCCTCCTCAATGCGGCTCATGTAATACTCTTTCTCCCTCTCCAGGCGGTTACGGGTGCGTATCTCCCGTACACGCGAAAGAAGGTTGTTGGGATCAAGCAGGATGATCCACAGCAGGAACAACATGATGGTAAGAACATACCTGTTCCTCATCCATGCTGGCAGCCTGTCACGCAGGCCGGCCACTGAAAACCGATGCCAGAAATCCGACTTCAATTATATGCTCGAAAAATGGTACAACATATGGTCATCCGCCGCTCATGAGATATATCACCTTCACATCGTCGCCCTCATGTATCACCTCACTGCCGTAGCTGTCACGACCGATCAGCCGGCCGTTGATCTTCACCGTCCTCATCCTGAAGGTGTACCTCTTCAGCTCCAGCAGCCTCTCCACCGTGATGCTCTCACCCTCAAGGGTCAAAGGTTGGTTGTTCAGGATTATCTTCATCCGTGCAAAGTTATCATTTCAGGCCGGATCGAAAAACCATATAATCGCAATTCGCACACCGCACATCGACTGGCAATCTTATGCATATTGACTATTATCATTAGAATGCGCATATTTATACGCTTAATTTGTGTTAAGAACTCAGGTACACTAATCAATAACAATATGGACATAAGCGAACTCAAGGCACAGCACAGGCTTCTGAAAAGATGGGACTACAAATGGACCCCGCTCGACAAGGGTTATACCGACAAGACCCTCTATGTCAACGTGGGCACGGCGGAGATAAAGGAGAAGGATGTCCCTCTTGAGATGAAGGAGAAATTCATAGGCGGCAAGGGCTACGGACTGCGTTACCTCTGGAATGCAACAAAGCCTGACACCAAATGGAGCGACCCCGAAAATGAGATCGTGATCTCCTCCGGACCGATTGGAGGTATCACGCAGTATTCCGGTACGGGTAAGTCGCTGGTGGTGACCATCTCACCGCAGACTGACTCGGTGATGGACAGCAACGTCGGGGGCTTTTTCGGTCCCTTCCTGAAGTTCTCGGGCTTTGACGCCATGGAGCTGCAGGGCAAGGCTGAGAACGATGTAATTATATTTATCAACGGTGTTGACCACTACGTTGAGATATTTGAAGCTCCGGCAGAGGCTCTCGACAGCCACGTGCTCGCTGAGCAGCTTACGGATATGTTTGCTGAAGGTGAGTCGGACCGAAGGAATATAGGCATCGTCTCAACGGGGTCAGCAGCTGAACACTCGCTGATAGGCATGCTCAACTTCACCTTCTACGACAGCAAGCGCAAGAAGATCAGGATGAAGCAGGCCGGGCGCGGAGGTACAGGCACTGTCTTCCGCAACAAAAAGATCAAGGCCATCGTCTGCAAGATACCAGGCGTCAAGGGCAACCTCAACAACGTGGTAGACCTCGAGTCAATACAGGAGCGCGGACGCCGTTTCAACCGCGAAATGCGTGAGCTCGACGACAAGCAGTGCCGCATGCGCCAGGTGGGTACGGCACACCTGATGGAGATAATGGACGATCATGACCTCCTTCCGGTACATAATTACAAGTTCGGGTCACATAAGGATGCTCCGCGTATTGACTCCGCAGTATGGACCTCCTTCTTCACCCAGGGCATACCTGACGGCTGCTGGATAGGCTGCAACATGGCTTGTTCCAAGGCAATTGATGACTATGAGATAGCCACCGGGCCCTATAAGGGACACAAGGTCATAGTTGACGGACCCGAGTATGAGACGGCGGCAGGACTCGGTTCCAACGGCGGCTTCTTCGATCCGCGCTATATCATTGAGACTAACTTCTACTGTGACACATACGGCATATGCACCATCACCTGGGGTACCAGCCTCGCCTTCATCCAGGAGTGCTGGCAGAATGGCATCCTGAACAAAGAGCGTACCGGCGGCCTTGAGCTAAGCTTTGGCAACGTGCCTCCGGCGCTGGAATTGCTGCACCAGGTGGCCCGCGGTGAGGGCTTCGGCCTGATAGCCGGTCAGGGCGTGCGCGCCATGAAAAGAATTTTCGCCGAGAAGGGGTGGGGTGACCCGCAGTTCATGCAGGATATAGGCATGGAGAACAAGGGACTAGAATACTCCCAGTACATGTCCAAGGAATCGCTGGCACAACAGGGCGGTTATGCAATGACAAACAAGGGCCCGCAGCATGACGAGGCATGGCTCATCTTCATGGATATGGTCAACAACCAGATCCCGACTTTCGAGAACAAGGCTGAGGCACTGCATTATTTCCCGATGTTCCGTACCTGGTTTGGCCTGGTTGGATTATGCAAGCTGCCATGGAACGATGTGGAACCGGAGAACAACGCAGAGACCGACGAACCCGCAAAGGTGCCGGAGCACGTTGACAACTATGTCACCATCTATAAGGCAGTGACAGGAAGAGATTTCGACAAGCGCAGACTGGTAGAGGACTCTGAGAGGGTTTACAACTTCCAGAGGGTATTCAACATCCGTCGTGGCTTCGGAAGGCGCAAGGATGACGACCAGCCTTACCGTGCCTGCGGACCGGTGACGGAGGAGGAATACCTGTCGCGCGAAGAGCGTTATGACAGCCAGCTGAAGGAGAAGATAGGCGTTGACCCGGAGGGCATGACCATTGATGAGAAGCTCAGGGTCACCCGCGAGTACCGCGAGAAGCAGTACGACCTGCTCCGTGATGCCGTCTACAAGCGCCGCGGATGGAACAACAACGGTATACCTACCATTGAGCATCTGAAGAAGATAGGCATGGACCTCCCCGAAGTGATTGAGGTGGTCACCCCGCTGCAGTAGCCTGCCCCGGGAAAGATCAGCTATCAGCTACAGCCTCCATTGCTGAAGCAGAGGCATGAAGATGGTGGCGTAACAACAGGGAGAGGGCCGGTCAACTGACCGGCCCTCTCTGTGCTGTGTAAACATGTTACTTATTAAACTTTGACTTGATGAATGCAGCCTCTATCTCATCCCGGGCGTCAACCGGATTGGTGAGTGGCATATCTGCATTGAAAAGCTCGTAGTCGAGCAGCCTTGCCTTCTTGCTCCTCTCAAAGGTCGGCAGTCTGGTACGGTTGGTGGTCTCAAGATGATTGCCCTTACCGTCAACAATTATGATCCTGGGGAGAAAGACACCTTTTCTGCCTATGAAGCTGTCCATGATCTTCATGGCTTCATCGTACTCCTCCCTGGTAGCCCTTCCCAGAGCTTCATACATCATTATCTTCTTATGATCCCAGGTAAAGACGCTGGCAAAGCTCTCTGATATCTTTTCGTCAATGATGCTGTCCAGGTTCAGGGTGTCATGCCCGGAGGGCATAAGTACAACCTTGCCGCCTCCGCCCTCGATGTTGGCAGCGTAGCGCGGAACCGTAGTCCCGCTGATCCATCCCTGGAGGTGCTTCATATAGATCTTTCCTACCTGTATGGGGGTTATGAAATGAACGATACCCCGCTCTTTATGGCACTGGAGCAGGTAATAGGGATGCACTCCGATCCAGAACATGCGCCTGAAGGTCTCAGCCAGTGTCCGGTAATGGTCGTTGACATGATTTAGCAGCACCGTCTGGTTGCGTATGGTGAATCCGTGGGCGGTGATCTTCTTTACTGCCAATGCCATATCGGACGTAACCTCCTGGTAATGATTGATGTGAGTCATGAAGTAGACATACTTGTCGAACCCCTTGTTGTATCTGTTCGATGACACCTTAATCATCTCCAGCAGCTCGTCGGTGATGAGCATGGGGAGCACCACCGGCACCCTTGTGGCTATCCTGATGACCCTGAGATGAGGTATACGGCTCAGCTCTTCGAGGATGTACTTCAGTCTCTTGAAGCTGACCATCAGTGCGTCGCCGCCGGTGACAAGCACCTCATTGATGTTGCGGTTGTAGCTGATGTAAAAGATACCCTTGTCTACCTCCCGGCTGTTGACGTCGGCAGTGGTGTCAAGCGTCTTGGCTCTCTGGCAGTGCACGCAGTATGATGCACAACTGGTATTCTCGGCAACAAAGAGTGCGAGCCTGTTGGGATAGCGCTGATAGGCAGCACCGTAGCTTCGTGATCCTTCACTCATGGCCCCCTCGACGCCGGCGTCGGGAAACATCAGGTTGGCAGGCGTGGGAACACTCTGCCAGAAGATCGGGTCAAGACGCTTCTTCGACACCTCGCCGAAGAATACCGGGTTGAAGGGATCCTCCTGCATCAGCGAGGCGTAGTAAGGCGTGATCCTGAATGGCTCCTTGCCCTCCTTTCTCAGGGTGCCGATGGTTCTCCGGATCTCAGCCTCCTGGTGGGGATTGAGCCTGACGACCTGCTTAAGCTGGTCAACGGAACGGATGGAGTTCTTCCTCTGCCATGCCGGGTCCCGCCATTGCTCCTCCGTCACATCCTTCCATAATTCAATGGTGTTGTACTTCCTTGGGTGGTATAAAAAATCTTCGTTATAGTCCATCTGATCCTCCTCTTTTAGAATTGAGAACATATTGTTCTTCCACATGCAGCTCAGCAAATATAGGAAATTTTCCCGATTTTCCCGGAGAGGAGGGGGGGCACTCTTCAGTCGGCAGTTTGAGACTCCGCCGCAGGGGGAGGCTCAATCCCGTACATGAACCTGTCCCGAGGAAGTCGGGAGTGTCGGGACGGCAGTTTGAGGCTCCGCCGCAGGAGGAGGCTCAATCCCGCACATGAAATGTCGGGACGGCAGTCATGTCAGGCAACAGGCAATAGGCAGTATTGGATTTGCGATTTCAGATTCTCGATTTTCGATTTCTTCAACTATTCGCAAATCGCAAATCGCAAATCGAACGTCAGTGCTGTGTGGCTACCGTTCGAGTTTGCCCTGCAGCTCCTTCAGCTCGTCCCATCGCTCCTCGTTCAGCAGCCGGGCCTGGTGTGGCCAGCTGTCGGGATTATGGACACGGAAGCGCTCGCCGCCGTCAGTGACAAGGATCTCCCTGAGGCTTTCGGGAGCGGTCTCAGACAGTGCTTTCCAGGTGCTGATTCCGCGGTTTATCAGTAGCCTGGAGATCTTCGGGCCTATACCCAGTACAGCTTTCAGATCATCAGCAGCGGCATGTGGCCGGGCTGAAGCCTCTCCCTTCACTGCTGCCGTCTCTGCCAGGAGCCTCTCTTCCTTCTCAAGCTTGTCAATGGTGAGCCTCAGGCTGGCGATCTCGTCATCCATCCTTCTTATGTCGCCGCGGAGAGAGTTTTTATCGGTCTCCGCCGCACGCAGTTCCGCCTCCAGTTTGCGGACCTTTTCCTCCAGCGCGGCCTTCTCCTCTTCCAGGGTGGCTATCTTTCTCCTGGCGCGTCCCCGTGCCATGTAGTACCCTATCAGAAAGCCCAGCAGTGCTGCGATAAGCAGCACAATGATTATGAACAGCAAATCTGCTGTAAATCGTTCTGCCATGATGATTAGATTATTACCTTGATTTCAGTTCTTCTGTTTGCAGCCCGCCCTTCGGGTGTGCTGTTTGATGCTGCGGGTTCGGATGAACCCATGGATGATATCACTACCTGTTCCGCACTGATCCCTGCATTGACAAGGAATGTCTTCACAAACCCTGCTCTCTCAAGGCCCAGCGTACGGTTGAAAGACTCGGGTCCTGTTATGTCAGCATGGCCCGTCACTTCGATCTTTGCTGACGGGGTGTTGTCGAGGCAGAGCTTCAGCTTCTGCAGGTATTCATCACTCACTCCGCTCATATCGCCTTTGGCTGATGACGACGGGAAGAAGCCCTTCTGTACTCCTGCGCCGCTGATAAATTGCCTGGCCTCCTCAACTGAGGCCAGGAGTGCCTGTTCAGCTGTCAGGAGTGCGGTATCGGCGGTGGTATCAGCGGCAGCCATTACATCTTCCATAGGCGTGGCAGAAGATGCGGCCCTGCAGTCGCACCTTATCCTGCAGACATACCAGTATGATGCACCGGTGATCCAGAGTATCAGAAGAACAGACAGAAAAAGTATCGGCTGTCTCATCTCATCTGGTTTTACCTGCGGCGGGTCAGTCCGCCAAGGAGTGAACCCAGAATGTTCTTGTTTCGTGTCCGGGTGCCCCCTCCCTTCATCAGGAAGCCCGCAACATCATCAAGGATGCTTCCGTCGCCGTCAGCGTCGAGGAGAGCGCCCACACCCGAGATGCCCTTGCCGGTCGTGTCACGCTTCTTTGTAAGCGCACCCAGGATCAGAGGCGATAGTGCCGGGATCATCTTCATGATGGTCGATGCATCAATGTTCATGTTCTTTGCCAGCGCCTGTGCCGCCTGGAGACCACCGGCGTCGCCGAGCAGACCGCCGAGGTTGGGGTCAACATCCTGCGCCTGAGCTTTGCTGGATATCAGATCCTTGATATTGTCAAGCACCGACGAGTCACCGTATTTGTTGAGGATATGGTCAACCCTCTCATCACCACCACGCGTGTCTTTCTGCTTCTTGAGACCCGCAATGATCAGTGGTGCCAGCTGAGGTATCAGCTTCTGCACCGTGCCCTGGTCAACATTGAAGTTGCTTGACATCTGTTTAGTAACTTCAGGACCGTAGCTCTTAAGGAATTCATCAATAAATCCTGCCATGATTGTTGTTGTTGGTTATATGATAGAATGATAATTAATTCAGATCAGGTTACCATCTAAAGTTATGCAGGAAAATAGATTTATCAAAGGAAAAGATAAAATATCTCTTCCCGTGCTGAGTTCCCCGGAAGTATAATATTAAGTAAACTGATATATGCCTCGGTAGTTGTCCAATAGCCCTATGATGAATTCAGGGCCTGGGACCTCAGTATTCAATACGCACAATCACTCCATCCATTGAAGTGCATATTGCGCCGTTTCTTTTCACTGGCACTATCCTGTTAATCAGGCAGGATGATATCCTGTGGCTCCAGAGAAGCCGGCCTTCCTCCCTTGATGCGGCATGGATCACCCCCTTGTCTGACGGGATGAGGATGACACCGCTCTGTTCCTCAATCACCCCAGGTGCGATATCATACCCTATGTCAAAATCTGTACTCCACATCACTGTGCCCTCTGCCCCTCTGGCATCGACTCCCACGGTGATACCGTTCATCGTCTTGGCAAGTATCAGTGTGCTGTCGGCCGTGATACCCATCGACTCCCTGACGGCTATGGCGCCAAGGTCTGAATGCCAGAGCAGCTGCCCGGTTGATGCATCGAGGCATGCCATCTTCCTGTCAGGAGCCACAACAAAGACCCTTCCGCTGACGGCTGCCGGTACGCATGCTGCCGGCGAAAGCATCCTGTTGCTGTATCCATTGTGCCAGTCCCATAACAGGTCACCACTGCATCTGTCGAGGGCATAGAGGTGGTTGTTCCAGGTGCCGAAGATCAGCATGCCCCTGTAGATGAGAGGTATCGTCTCCACAAACCCGTCTATCATCGCGTTGCTCCAGATGACAGTTCCGTCGTTGATATCCAGGGCGTAACACTTTCCTGATGACCCTGTGAGGTATACCCGTTTACCGTCAGTCACCGGTGATGCCACCGAGGGTTGCCTCATGTCAAA